>JBGSKJ010000155.1:0-63981 GCA_041741275.1 Gallionella sp. | reverse complement strand
CTTCTTTGATGCACTGGGGTTGGTTTCGTTGCTGGATACACAGCAACGCTTCCAGCATGTTTAATGAACCGCCGTATGCGGAACCGCACGTACGGTGGTGTGAGAGGGCGACGGGGGTAACTCCGTCCCCTACTCGATCCGCCGGAAAATCCCCGCGGTGTATAATTCGCGGCCACTATGCGGCTGTGTCGCACTCCATCCCCTAAAGATTGCATGATCAAAAAATTCCTCAAGCGCGTATTCCGCAAGTCTGCCAAAGTCAAATCGGCAGGAAATGCCCAGGTGATCCCGTTCAAGTTGCATGGTGTCGCGCGCGACCAGATCAGTTACGGAGCGCAGAAGGTCACCGACGGTTTGCAAGCCGCAGGCTATCAGGCCTATGTGGTCGGCGGTGCGGTGCGCGATCTGCTGCTGGAGCGTATCCCCAAGGATTACGATGTGGCGACCGATGCCACGCCGGAGGAGGTGCGCCGCGTGTTCCGTCGCTCGCGCATCATCGGGCGGCGCTTCCGGCTGGTGCATGTGATGTTCGGCGAAGAGGTGGTCGAGGTTTCCACCTTCCGCAGCCTGATCGAGGCCGGGGATGCTCAGACCGACGAACATGGACGCCTGTTGCGCGACAACCAGTTCGGCGACCAGGAGCAGGACGCGGCGCGCCGTGATTTCACCGCCAACGCGCTGTTCTACGATCCTGCCACCCAGGAGATATACGATTATCACGGCGGCTATGCCGATACCCGCAGGCTTCTGCTGCGCATGATCGGCGACCCGCTGGTGCGTTACCGCGAAGACCCGGTGCGCATGCTGCGTGCGGTGCGCTTGTCCGCGAAGCTGGGCATCCGGCTGGATGTGGCAACCGCAGCGCCGATCGCCAGCATGAAAGGACTTCTCGAAAACGTGCCGCAGGCGCGTTTGCTCGATGAAGTGCTGAAGATGCTGTTGTCCGGCCACTCGGTGGAGTGTATCCAGCAGTTGCGCAAGATGAATTTGCATCACGGACTGTTGCCACTGCTTGATGTGATCCTGGAACAGCCGATGGGCGAGAAGTTCATCATGCTGGCGTTGCGCAACACCGACGAGCGTCTCAGTCAGGACAAGACGGTTTCACCGGCGTTCCTGTTTGCCGCATTGCTGTGGCATGAGGTGCTGGCGGCGTGGAAGCTGCGGGTGCAGCAAGGCGAGCGTCCGGTGGGTGCGATGCATGAGGCGATGGATGAGGTGCTGGCCAGGCAAAAGGCACAGCTCGCCATTCCGCATCGTCAGGATGCGGTGATGAAGGAGATATGGCTGATGCAGCAACGCTTCGAACAGCGTTCCGGACAGCGCCCGTTCCGCCTGCTGGAGCAGCCGCGTTTTCGCGCCGCGTTCGACTTTCTGCTGTTGCGCTGCGCCAGCGGTGAAGTGGATGACGAGATCGGCTTGTGGTGGGACGAGTTCCAGGATGCCAGTGCCGAGCGGCAAGCGGAGATGTTGCAGCCCGAAGGGGTGGGAGAAAAAAAACGCCGCCGCCGCAAGCCGCGCAAGAAACCCGGATCGTCCCCAACGGATGGATCCGCAACCGGCGAGTCATCAATGGATGAGCCGATAGCATAGTCATCAGGAGCTGTAATTAGCCACTGATGCACACGGAATATCACTGATAAAATAATGCATTATGAGAAATCCATCACTCACCCGGATTATGTTCTGCGCAAGGAAGGTAATCCATTGATAATCCGCGTGCATCTGTGTTCATCCGTGGCTGAATTGCCTTTTTATAGATAATGCCGCACCTCGCCTTCATCGGACTGGGCAGCAATCTGGAAGAACCGCGCAACCAATTGCAACGCGCCTTTGCTGCCCTCGGCGAGTTGCCCGGCACACGCCTGGTAGCGCAGTCTTCGTTGTATCGCAGCGCGCCGCTGGGCTATCAGGATCAACCGGATTTCGTCAATGCGGTAGCCGGGATCGCAACCGAGTTAACCCCGCAGGCATTGTTGCAGGCGCTGCTGCAGATCGAGCACAGTCACGGACGCGAGCGGACCTTTCGCAACGCGCCGCGCACCCTGGATCTGGATATCCTGCTTTACGACGGTGTACAACTGCATGAGCAAGGTTTGACCATCCCGCATCCGCAGATGCACCTGCGCGCGTTCGTGTTGCAGCCGTTGCTGGAGATCGCGCCGGATGCCAGCATACCCGGGGTAGGCCAGGCGCAATGGTCATTGCAGGTTTGTCGGGATCAGGTTTTGGAGAGACTTGCCAGTGCTGTTTGACAAATATCGGTATGTGGTCGTGGAAGGGCCGATCGGGGTCGGCAAGACCAGTCTCGCGCGGCGCCTCGCGAAACATGTTACCGCGACTGCGCTGCTGGAACGGCCGGAGGAGAACCCGTTTCTCGCCAGGTTCTACCAGGACCCGCCGCGCTACGCGCTGGCGACGCAACTGTTTTTCCTGTTCCAGCGCGGCAACGAGGTGCGCGACCTGGCGCAAATGGATATGTTCCGTGCCAACACGGTGGCGGATTATCTGTTTGACAAGGATCCCCTGTTTGCACGGCTCAACCTGAGCGACCAGGAATTCGTGTTGTATCAGCAGATCTATCGCAGTTTGCAACTGCAAGCACCGGTGCCGGACCTGGTGATCTATTTGCAGGCCGGGCCGGAAACGCTGGTGGAGCGCGTGCGCCGTCGCGCCCAGCCCTATGAAACAGGAATCAGCGAAAGTTATTTGCTGCGGCTGGCACAAAGCTACAGCGATTTCTTCTATCATTACGACGCGGCTCCGGTGTTGATGGTGAACAGCGAGCATCTGAACTTTGTCGATGGCGATGAGGATTTCAGCATGTTGTTGCAGCGCATCGGGGAAATGCGCGGACCGCGCGAGTTTTTCAGCAAAGGATAATTCCATTTCGCAATGGAAACATAAATCATGTAGGGTGCGCTTGCGCACCAGCGTCAAATGGTGCGCAAGCGCACCCTACTTGATAATTGTGGTTTGTAACGCAAATTGGAACAAGGCTCCCTAATGAGATCGACACTGACCAAATTGCAGACCATGCGCGACAAGGACGAAAAGATCGCCGTGCTGACCTGCTATGACGCGAGCTTCGCCGCGCTGCTCGAAGCCCAGGGTGTGGACGTGCTGCTGGTCGGCGATTCGCTCGGCATGGTGTTGCAGGGGCACGAAACCACGCTGCCGGTCACGCTGCACGACATGGTGTACCACACCGCCTGCGCGGCACGCGGCGCGACACAGGCATTCATCATCAGCGACATGCCGTTCGGCACCTTTCAGGTCAGCCCCCAGGAAACCTTTGCGCATGCCGCGCAGTTGATGGCAGCGGGCGCACAGATGGTCAAGCTGGAAGGCGGCACAACGATGGTTGAGACAGTGAGTTTCCTCACCGGACGCGGCATTCCGGTATGCGGGCATATCGGGCTGACCCCGCAATCGGTGCACCAGTTCGGCGGTTATCGCGTGCAGGGGAAGGAATCCGCCGCTGCGCAAAAATTATTGGCGGACGCGGTCGCACTCGAGCAGGCCGGCGCGGGCATGCTGGTGCTGGAAACCATACCTGCCTTGCTGGCAGCGGAGATCACCGCGCAACTGACCATCCCCACCATCGGCATCGGCGCGGGCGCTGCGTGTTCCGGGCAGGTGCTGGTGCTGCATGACATGCTGGATATCTATCCGGGCAAGAAAGCGCGCTTCGTGAAAAACTACATGCAGGGTGCCGACAGCATCGCGGCGGCGGTGGCGAATTATGTCGCCGAGGTAAAGGCGGGCAGTTTCCCGGCTCAGGAACACAGTTATTGATGCAGATACTTTCAACTGTAGCCGAGATTCGCGCACGAATGGACAATGAACGTGCCGTAGCCTTTGTGCCGACCATGGGCAACCTGCACGAGGGCCATCTAAGCCTGATTAGACGCGCACGCGAATATGGCGACTGCGTGGTGGCGAGCATCTTTGTGAACCCGCTGCAATTCGGGCCGAACGAGGATTTCGACAAATATCCACGCACGCTGGATGCGGATTGCGCCAAGCTGCAGGGTCTGGCTGATGTGATGTTCGCACCATCGGTCAATGAAATGTATCCAGAAAAGCAAGCGGTGTTCGTCGAGCCGCCGCAAATCGCCGTCGAGCTGTGCGGAGCAACCCGTCCCGGCCACTTTCGCGGCATGGCGACAGTGGTGCTGAAGCTGCTGAACATCGTGCAGCCGCAGGTCGCGCTGTTCGGCAAGAAGGACTACCAGCAACTGCACATCATCCGCCGGATGGTCGCGCAGTTGAATCTGCCGGTCCGCATCATCGGCGGCGAAACGGTGCGCGCGGCAGGCGGTCTGGCGCTGAGTTCGCGCAACCGGTATTTGAACGGGGCAGAGCGCGGCGAAGCGACTTTGCTGTATCAAACATTGCAAGAAATGAAGCTGGCTATCCTGCAAGGCGGGCGCGATTTTGAACAATTGCAGCAGCATGCGGTCGAAGCCCTTGCCGCCAGAGGCTGGCGGGTGGATTATGTGGAGGTGCGCAACCAGACCGACCTGCAACCTGCCGGCCCCGTGCAAGGTAATCTGGCCCAGCGCGAACTGGTGATATTGGCGGCAGCCACCTTGGGCAATACCCGCTTGCTGGATAATGTCGAGGTTGGGCTTATTGACTGATTGCCCGGGTGGGCAGGTTACTTGTGCAGCATGGGTGCTATATAATCCGTGCCCGCTGAAATTGGAGGTGTCCGATGCAAAGAATCATGCTTAAAGCCAAGTTGCACCGGGTGCATGTCACGCACTCCGAGTTGCACTACGAAGGCTCCTGCGCGATCGACGACGATTTGCTGGATGCCGCCGACATCAGGGAATACCAGCAGATCGATATCTACAACGTCACCAACGGCGAGCGGTTTACCACCTATGCCATCCGCGCACAGCGCGGTTCCGGCGTTATTTCCGTGAATGGCGCGGCTGCTCACAAGGCCGCTCCGGGCGATATCGTCATCATCGCCACTTACGCGATGTATTCCGAACTCGAACTGCAAAGATACCATCCGCAGCTCGTCTATGTGGACGAGCATAACCGCATCATCGCCCAGCGCGACCAGATACCGGTACAGGCGGCCTAGCTGCCGGTTGTTCGCAGCTTCCACAGGTTGTTTCATTGACCGCTCAAGCGTTCACAGGTAGGATTGCGTACCTTAAATGCTTAGCGGATTGATTACGATGCGTCGAAAACTGGTTGTTGGAAACTGGAAGATGTATGGTCGCCTGGCCCGCAACAAGCCATTGCTGGAAGGTGTGATGCAGGGAGTCAAGGATTTGAAAAACGCCGACTATGGAGTTTGCGTGCCCTATCCTTATCTTGCCCAGGCACAATCGATACTGCAGGGTAGCAATGTGGCATGGGGTGCCCAGAATCTCAGCCAGCATGACGAGGGAGCCTTCACCGGTGCGGTTGCGCCCGGTATGCTGGTCGACTTCGGCTGCCGCTACGTCATCATTGGGCATTCCGAGCGCCGCGCGTTATTTCACGAGAGCAATGAAATTGCAGCGGCAAAGTTTGATGCCGCACTCAAGGCAGGTTTGACGCCGATCTTTTGTGTCGGTGAAACTTTGTCGGAGCGCGAGAGCGGCGTGATGGAGCAAGTCGTTGCGCGCCAGTTGGAGGTGGTTTTGAACCATGCCGGTGTTGCTGCCATCTCGAAAACCGTGATTGCGTATGAACCTGTCTGGGCGATTGGAACCGGGAAAACCGCGTCGCCGGATCAGGCGCAAGCGGTCCATGCCTTTATCCGTCAAAGGGTTGCCCAATTGGATGGGCAGACCGCGCAAGGCTTGTGTATACTCTACGGCGGCAGCGTCAAGGCAAACAACGCGGACCAATTGTTTGCGATGGCCGATATTGACGGCGGCCTGATTGGCGGCGCATCCCTGGTTGCAGATGACTTTGTGGCGATTTGTCGCGCTGCGCACGCGGCGTCCCGGTAACTGCGGAACAATAAAAAGCAAAAAGTAAATGGAGTGAAGTGTGGAAACATTGGTTTGGGTGATACATGTGATTGCGGCGGTTGTGTTGATCGGCCTGGTGCTGATACAGCACGGCAAGGGTGCCGATATGGGCGCGGCATTCGGCACGGGTTCGGCAGGAAGTCTGTTCGGTTCCAGCGGCTCCGCGAATTTTCTCAGTCGCAGTACCGCGGTTGCTGCGACGCTGTTTTTTATTACCAGTTTGTCGCTTACGTATATTTATTCTCATCCCGCGCAGCAACTGGGGGTGATGGATAAAGTAGATTCGGCTGCCGTGCAACCGGCTCCAGTCGCGCCTGTGGCCGACCCTGCGGACTTGTCGAAGTCCAGGGAGATCCCGAAATAGTTTTACGGCGGTATCGCGGTTGTGGTGGAATTGGTAGACACGCAAGCTTGAGGTGCTTGTGCTCGCAAGAGCGTGGGAGTTCGAGTCTCCCCATCCGCACCAAAAAATAAGCTGATACGTGGTGTCGGCTGGATAATGCAAATATAAAATTATAAAACGATTCTGGGCTGGCTCACGAATCACAGGCAGGCAAGGGGAGAGGCTCAATGTTGGAAAATTATTTTCCGGTGCTGTTGTTTATCTGTGTGGGCATCGCGATGGGCGTAGTCCCGGTGGTGCTCGGCAAGCTGGTGGGCCCGAATCGTCCCGACAGCAAAAAACTTTCCTCCTACGAGTGCGGTTTTGAAGCCTTTGAAAATGCGCGCATGAAGTTCGATGTACGCTATTACCTCGTTGCCATCCTGTTCATCCTGTTCGACCTTGAAATCGCTTTTCTCTTCCCCTGGGCGATCGTGCTCAAGGAAATCGGCACCTTCGGTTTTGTTTCCATGATGATCTTTTTGGCTATCCTGGTGGTGGGCTTTATCTACGAGTGGATGAAAGGGGCGTTGGAATGGGAGTGACGGTATGAGCAGGAAGCAGGGGCCCCGTACAGCGGGGATGCGACCGTACGCGATTGCCGTCGAATGCATGAATTGGCATGGCATTCTGAATAGTGGAGAGATGTCGGGAGGAGTGGCGCATGGGCATTGAAGGCATTCTGGAAAAAGGTGTCGTCACCACGTCGCTCGATACCATCATCAATTACACGCGTACCGGTTCGCTGTGGCCGATGACCTTCGGGCTGGCTTGTTGTGCGGTGGAAATGATGCACGCTGGCGCGTCGCGTTACGACCTTGATCGGTTCGGCATCGTGTTTCGGCCCAGCCCGCGACAATCGGACGTGATGATCGTGGCGGGAACGCTCTGCAACAAGATGGCGCCGGCTTTGCGCAAAGTGTATGACCAAATGGCCGAGCCGCGCTGGGTGATCTCGATGGGTTCGTGCGCGAACGGTGGCGGCTATTATCACTATTCCTATTCGGTGGTGCGCGGCTGTGATCGCATCGTGCCGGTGGACGTGTATGTGCCCGGTTGCCCCCCGACTGCCGAAGCCTTGCTGTACGGCATCATTCAGTTGCAAAACAAGATCAAACGGACCAATACCATTGCGCGTTAACAAAAAACTCGCGTAGCGAGACAGCGTCCCTCTCGCCCGATGGCGGGAGAGAGCCAGGAGAGAGGGAAACGGGCATGACGAATTTTATGGATACAGGGTGGCATTTTGTGCCATGCCCGTTAGTGTGAATTATGGCTGCTGATATGAGTACCCTGCGTACTGATCTGACCAGTGTGTTTGGCGACAAACTGGTCAGCGTGGAAGAAAGGCTGGGAGAGTTGACCGTCGTGGTCAGCACCGCCGCCATGCCGGAGGTGCTGACGCGCCTGCGCGATTCGGCCGAATTCCGTTTCGAGCAGATGATGGATTTGTGCGGTCTGGATTACTCCACCTATGGCAGTGATGTTTCCGAGGGGGGCGCATATTTCAGATCTGACGACATGCCAGCTGCCGATGGCGCTCATCCTTACCGCTTTGCGGTGGTCTATCACCTGCTTTCGGTGACGCACAACACGCGCTTGCGTGTCCGTGTCTACGCCGGTGAAGATGATTTCCCGGTGCTGCCATCGGTGATCGATATCTGGCCTGCCGCCAACTGGTACGAGCGCGAAGTTTTCGATCTGTATGGCTTCGTGTTCACGGGACATCCCGATCTGCGCCGTATCCTGACCGACTATGGTTTCGTCGGCAATCCGTTCCGCAAGGATTTCCCGCTGTCCGGACATGTGGAAATGCGCTACGACCCAGAACAGCAGCGAGTGGTGTACCAGCCGGTCTCGATCGAGCCGCGCGAAGTTACGCCACGCATCGTGCGTGAAGAGAATTACGGCAATAACTGAAAAATGCAGAATGGAGAAAGTGTGAAATGTGAAATGTGAAATGTGAAACAAACCGGCGCAACTCACCACGTTTCACTTTTCACCATTCACTTTTCACTGTGTAACAAAAATGGCCGAAATTAAAAATTACACAATGAACTTTGGGCCGCAGCACCCGGCTGCCCATGGCGTATTGCGTCTGGTGCTGGAGCTGGACGGCGAAGTGATCGAGCGCGCCGACCCGCATATCGGCTTGCTGCATCGCGCCACCGAGAAGCTTGCCGAGCACAAGACTTTCCTGCAGTCGGTTCCCTATATGGACCGGCTTGATTACGTCTCGATGATGAGCAATGAGCATGCCTACGTGATGGCGATCGAGAAGCTGGCCGGCATCGACGTCCCGCTGCGCGCGCAATACATCCGCGTGATGTTCGACGAGATCACCCGTATCCTGAACCACCTGCTGTGGCTGGGTGCGCACGGGATCGATCTGGGCGCGATGACCATATTCCTGTATTGCTTCCGCGAGCGCGAAGATCTGATGGATGTGTACGAGGCGGCTTCCGGTGCGCGCTTGCATGCCTCCTACTATCGTCCAGGCGGGGTGTATCGCGATCTGCCGGACAGCATGCCGCAATATCAGGCATCGAAGATACACAATGCCGCGGCAGTGAAAAAACTGAACGAGAACCGCCAGGGTTCGCTGCTTGATTTTCTCGGCGATTTCACCAGCCGTTTCCCCGCTTGCGTGGATGAGTATGAGACCCTGCTGACCGATAACCGTATCTGGAAGCAACGCACCGTGGGCATCGGCGTGGTCACGCCGGAACGCGCGCTGGCGCTTGGTTTTAGCGGCCCGATGTTGCGCGGCTCGGGCATCGAGTGGGATCTGCGCAAGAAGCGCCCCTATGAAGTCTATGATCGTGTCGAGTTCGATATTCCGGTCGGAACCAAAGGCGATTCCTATGACCGCTATCTGGTTCGCGTCGAGGAGATGCGCCAATCCAATCGCATCATCAAGCAATGCATAGCATGGCTGCGCGACAATCCCGGCCCGGTCATGTCGCAGAACCACAAGTTCGCGCCGCCGGCGCGTGTATCCATGAAGGAAAACATGGAGGAGTTGATCCATCACTTCAAGTTGTTCACCGAGGGGATGCACGTCCCCGCCGGCGAGGTTTATTCCGCCGTCGAGCATCCCAAGGGGGAGTTCGGCATTTACCTGGTTTCCGATGGCGCCAACAAACCCTATCGGATGAAGATACGCGCGCCGGGCTTCGCCCACATGGCCGCGCTGGACGAAATGGTGCGCGGCCACATGATCGCGGACGTGGTGACCATCATCGGCACACAGGATATTGTTTTTGGTGAGGTTGATCGTTAATGCTAACTGAACAAATACAAGTCAAGATCGACCGCGAGTTGAAGAAATATCCGGCGGACCAGAAGCAATCTGCGGTGATGGCCGCATTGCGTTTCGTGCAGGATGAAAAAGGCTGGATCGCCCCCGAGGATATGACGGACATCGCGTCCTATCTGGGTATGGCGCAGATGGCGGTGTACGAAGTGGCAAGCTTCTACCATATGTACAATCTCAAGCCGATGGGCAAGCACACCATCACCGTATGCACCAATCTGTCCTGCACGTTGTGCGGTGCCGGGGATACGGTGGCATATCTCGGATCGAAGCTGGGTATCGGTTTTGGCGAGGTGACCAAGGATGGAAAATTCGGTTTGCGCGAAGGCGAGTGCATGGGGGCATGCATCGATGCACCGCTGTTTGCTATTAACAACAAGAAGCTGTGCGGCCGTTTGACCCCGGAAAAGATCGATAAAATCCTGGCGGAGCTGGACAAATCATGAGCGGCCCAGTCATCTTTACCACGCATGGTCTGGATAAGCCGTGGACGCTGGAAAATTATCTCAAGGTGGGCGGCTATCAGGCCTTGCGCAAAGTGCTGACCAACAAGATGTCGGCCGATGAGATCATTGCGGAGGTCAAGGCTTCCGCGTTGCGCGGACGCGGCGGTGCGGGATTTCCGACCGGTCTTAAGTGGAGCTTCATGCCGAAGCAATTCGACGGCGACAAATATATCGTCTGCAATTCCGACGAGGGTGAACCGGGCACCTGCAAGGACTGGGACATCCTGCGCTATAACCCGCATCTGCTGATCGAGGGCATGGCCATCGCCGCCTACACGATGAATGTCAGGACCGGTTACAACTACGTGCACGGCGAGATATTCGAAGCATACGAGCGGATGGAAGATGCCTGCGAGCAAGCCCGTGCCGCCGGTTATCTGGGCAACAATATCCTGGGTACGGATTTTTGCTTCGACCTGCACAACCACCTGGGCTATGGCGCCTACATCTGCGGCGAAGAAACGGCATTGCTGGAGTCCATCGAAGGCAAGAAAGGCCAGCCGCGTTTCAAGCCGCCGTTCCCGGCCAGTTTCGGCCTGTATGGCAAACCGACCACGATCAACAATACCGAGACCTTCGCCAGCATTCCCTACATCATTAATAACGGCGGACAGAAATTCCTCGAGCTGGGCAAGCCCAACAACGGCGGCACCAAGCTGTTCTCGGTGTCCGGCCACGTCAATAATCCGGGCAATTTCGAAGTGCCGATGGGTACGCCGTTCAAGAAGCTGCTGGAAATGGCCGGCGGGATGCGCGGCGGGCGCAAGCTCAAAGCCTGTATCCCCGGCGGTTCGTCTATGCCGGTGTTGCCCGGCGAGATCATGATGGATCTGAACATGGACTACGATTCCATCTCCAAAGCCGGCTCGATGCTGGGAACCGGCGCGGTGATCATCATGGATGACACCACCTGCATGGTGCGCGCGCTGGAACGATTGTCCTATTTCTATTACGAGGAGTCCTGCGGCCAATGCACGCCGTGCCGCGAGGGCACCGGCTGGCTGTACCGCATCGTGCATCGTATCGAGCACGGCGAAGGACGCAAGGAAGATTTGGATCTGTTGCTGAGTGTCGGCGAGAACATTGCCGGTCGAACCATTTGTGCATTGGGTGAGGCTGCGGTGTGGCCAGTGCAGGGCATGCTCAGGCATTTTCGTGACGAATTCGAATATCACATCGAACACAAGCGTTGCCTAACCCCCCTCAATCCCCCCTTGTCAGGGGGGAAGCAGGGCGGCGAGGACTCCTCCCCTGACAAGGGGAGGCTGGAAGGGGTTAGCGAGTTATGATCAACATTGAAATTGACGGCAAGCTGGTCCAGACCGAGCGCGGTTCCACCGTGATGGATGCGGCACACAAGGCGGGTGTGTATATCCCGCATTTCTGTTATCACAAAAAATTGTCCATCGCGGCCAATTGCCGGATGTGTCTGGTCGAGGTTGAAAAGGCGCCCAAGCCGATGCCAGCCTGCGCCACGCCGGCTGCCGAAGGAATGAAGGTGCGCACGCATTCCGAGATGGCGGTAAAGGCACAAAAAGGCGTGATGGAGTTCCTGCTGATCAACCATCCGCTCGATTGCCCGATTTGCGATCAGGGCGGTGAATGCCAGTTGCAGGATCTGGCGATGGGATACGGCGGCGGCGAGTCGCGTTATCAGGAGCCCAAGCGCAGCGTGACGCACAAGGATATCGGGCCGCTGATCTCCACCGAAGAGATGAACCGCTGCATCCAATGCACGCGCTGTGTGCGTTTCGGGCAGGAGATTGGCGGGGTGATGGAATTGGGCATGGCGTTCCGCGGGGAGCATTCCGAGATCATGAGCTTTGTGAACAGCGCGGTGGATTCCGAATTGTCCGGCAACATGATCGATCTGTGTCCTGTGGGAGCGCTGACCAGCAAGCCGTTCCGCTACACCGCGCGCAACTGGGAATTGTCGCGGCGCAAGTCGGTCAGCCCGCACGACGGTCTGGGCTCCAATCTGGCTGTGCAGGTGAAGGACAACAAAGTGCTGCGCGTGGTACCGGTAGAGAATGAAGCCATCAACGAATGCTGGCTATCCGACAGGGACAGGTTCGGCTATGAAGGGCTGAATGCGCCCGAGCGCCTGACCAGGCCGATGCTCAAGCAGGACGGCAAGTGGATCGAAGTCGAATGGCAGACTGCGCTGGAATATGTGGCGAACGGATTGCGCCAGATCAGGACTTCGGCCGGCGCAGAGCAGATCGCGGCGTTGGCGACACCAAATAGCACGCTCGAAGAACTCTACCTGCTGCAAAAACTGCTGCGCGGGATTGGCAGCGACAATGTGGATTTCCGTTTGCGCCAGTCCGATTTCAGTGCGGACAACCCCCCTCAGTCCCCCCTTGTCAGGGGGGAAGCAGGAGCTCATCCCCTGACAAGGGGAGGCAGGGAGGGGTTCCTGCCCTGGCTGGGCATGCCGGTCGCCGACATCAATACGCGCGACCGTTTTCTGATCGTCGGAAGCTTCCTGCGCAAGGATCACCCCTTGCTTGCCCAGCGGGTGCGCCAGGCTGTCAAAAGGGGCGCGCAGGCCAACATCGTGCATGCCAGCGATGATGCGTTGCTGATGCCGGTGGCGAACAAGTCCATCGTTGCTCCGAGCGAACTGGTGAATATGCTGGCGCAGATCCTGAAGGCACTCGCTGCCGAAAGATCGGCCGCACTTTCCGCAGAAGCACAGAAAGCCGTCGAGGCTGTGCAACCTTCCGCCCAGGCGCGTGCCATCGCGCACAGCCTGGCGAGCGGTGAACGCGCGGCGGTACTGCTGGGCAACTTCGCGCAGCAGCATCCGCAGGCCACCCAGATCGCTTTGCTGGCAGGGCAGGTCGCCGCACTGTGCGGGGCGAAGTTCGGATTCCTCGGCGAGGCGGCGAACAGTGTCGGCGGTTATCTGGCTGGAGCCGTGCCCGGTGCGAAGGGCATGAATGCCGCGCAGATGCTGGCTGCACCGCGCAAGGCCTATATCCTGCTGAATGTCGAGCCGGAACTGGATATGCACGACCCCCAACAGGCGCTGGCCGCGATGCATGCCGCCGATATGGTGGTGGCATTATCCGCCTTCAAACACCACGCGAGCGATTACGCCGATGTGTTGCTGCCTATTGCGCCGTTCACGGAAACTTCCGGCACATTCGTGAATACCGAGGGCCGCGTGCAAAGTTTCAGGGGCGCGGTCAAGCCGCTCGGTGAAGCGCGACCGGCATGGAAGGTGTTGCGCGTGTTGGGCAACCTGCTCGATGTACCCGGTTTTGAATACGATTCCAGCGAAGCGCTGCGCGAAGAGCTGTTGTCCGGTCTTGGCGTGGCGGACAAACTGAACAATCAAATCGCCGGAGTTGCACTGCAAGTCACGGCCGGCGGCATCAGCCAAGGATTGCAGCGCGTCAGCGATGTGCCGATATACATTGCCGATGCGGTGGTGCGCCGCGCGGCCTCGCTGCAAAAAACACACGATGCGGCAAACCCGTGCGTGCTGATGAATGCCAGTGAGTTGCAAAAGTTGGGTGTGAGATCCGGCGATGCTGTGAAAGTGAATCAGGGCAACGCAACCGTGCGGCTGGTGGCGCAAACGAACGACAGCATGCCGGCCGGTACGGTGCGCCTAGCTGCCGGACATCCTGCCACAGCCGGACTGGGCGCGATGTTTGGAACGATCACTGTGGAGCGCGCATGATGGAGCTGCTGCAAACTCTGGAGTTGGCCGGGCAGGACCTGCTCGGCCCCGCCTGGTTGCCAATCTGGACACTGGTCAAGATCATGCTCATCATCGCGCCGGTTATGGGCGGCGTCGCCTATCTGACTTTGGCGGAACGCAAGGTCATCGGCTGGATGCAGATCCGTATCGGCCCGAACCGGGTCGGCTATTTCGGCCTGCTGCAACCGATCGCCGACGGCGTGAAGTTGCTGCTCAAGGAAATCATCATTCCGTCCGGCTCAAGCAAGTTCCTGTTCGTTCTGGCGCCCATCATGGCGCTGGCTCCGTCGCTGGCGGCATGGGCGGTGGTGCCGTTCAGCGACGGGGTGGTGCTGGCCGATCTCAACGCGGGCCTGCTGTACCTGCTGGCGATGACATCGCTGGGCGTGTACGGTGTCATCATCGCTGGCTGGGCTTCCAACTCCAAGTACGCATTCCTCGGCGCGGTTCGTTCCGCGGCGCAGATCGTGTCCTACGAGATCGCGATGGGCTTCGCGCTGGTATGCGTGCTGATGGTGGCGCAAAGCATGAATCTGGGCGACATCGTGCGCGGTCAGCAGGGCGGCCTGGGGATGCTGAACTGGTATGTGATTCCGCTGTTCCCGATGTTCCTGGTGTATCTGATCTCCGGTGTGGCGGAAACCAACCGCGCGCCGTTCGACATGGCCGAGGGCGAATCGGAGATCGTCGCGGGATTCCATGTGGAGTATTCCGGCATGGCGTTCGCGCTGTTCTTCCTGGCCGAGTACGCCAACATGATCCTGATCGCTTTCCTCACCGCCATCATGTTCCTGGGCGGATGGTTGTCGCCGTTGCCGTTCCTGCCGGACAGCTTCATCTGGCTGCTGGCCAAAGTCTCGTTCATATTGTTCCTGTTCCTGTGGTTCCGGGCGACTTTCCCTCGTTACCGTTACGACCAGCTGATGCGCCTGGGCTGGAAAGTGTTCATCCCGCTTACCATCATCTGGGTGGTGGTGATCGCGGTATGGATGCAGACCGCGCTGTGGGCCTGGTAAGCAGAGGAGATGAATATGGAATCCATCAAGAATTTCTTCAAGACCTTCCTGCTCTTCGAACTGGTCAAAGGCATGGCGCTGACCGGACGGTATTTCTTCGCGCGCAAGATCACCGTGCAGTTCCCGGAAGAGAAGACACCGCAGAGTTTCCGCTTCCGCGGTCTGCATGCACAGCGCCGTTATGCCAATGGCGAAGAACGCTGCATCGGCTGCAAGTTATGCGAAGCGGTATGCCCGGCGCTGGCGATCAAGATCGAAGTGGCCGAGCGCGAGGACGGCACGCGCCGCACCACGCGCTATGACATCGACCTGACCAAGTGCATCTTCTGCGGTTTTTGCGAGGAATCCTGCCCGGTTGACGCGATCGTCGAGACCAGGGTGTTCGAATATCACGGCGAAAAGCGCGGCGACCTGTATTACACCAAGCCGATGCTGCTGGCGGTCGGCGACAAATATGAAGAGCAGATCGCCAGGGATCGCGCAGCAGATGCGAAGTACCGGTAAGGGATGACGGTGAAGGGTAAAGGGAGAAGAGGGAAGGGTGAAAAGCACAAAGCGGCGTCAGGGCTTGACCCTTCTCCCTTCACCCTTATCCCTTCTCCCAAAGTAAAAAGGGCAAGTTAATGGATTTTGTAACCAGCAATTTTGAAACCATCGTGTTCTACGTGTTCGCGGCGTTGATCGTGTTCGCGGCATTGCGCGTGATCACCGCGCGCAATCCGGTGCATGCGGTGCTGTTTTTGGTGATGGCGTTCATCAGCAGCGCCGGTATCTGGCTGTTGCTGGAAGCGGAATTCCTCGCCATCACGCTGGTGCTGGTGTATGTCGGTGCGGTGATGGTGCTGTTCCTGTTTGTGGTGATGATGCTGGACATAAATCTGGTGCGACTGCGCGAGAATTTCTGGCGCTGGCTTCCGTTTGGCGCGGCACTGGCCGGCCTGATGGCATTCGAGATGATCTGGGTGCTGGGTTCGCGCGAGACCTCCAGCGGGATGACCGCCATCAAGCATGCCGCCGACTACAGCAACACCAAGGAACTGGGCCGGCTGATCTATACAGATTATGTTTATCCGTTCGAGATCGCCGCCGTGATCCTGCTGGTGGCGATGGTGGCCGCGATCGCGTTGACGCTGCGGCGCCGCAAGGACGCCAAGTCGCAGGTCGTGTCCGATCAGGTCGCGGTCAAGAAGGCGGATCGTTTGCGCATCGTGACCATGAAATCAGAGAGCAAAGAATGAACCAATCAATGGAGCGTGAAGGTATGAAAACCTCCAAAAACCGTAGCGAGCGGTTCGAGAGCAAGGCGCACGGAGCACAGCGACAGAGACATATCAATGAGATAGGCGACGAGCGAGCACCGTGCAACGCCGCGAGCGGGAGGGTGGCGGCATTGCCGCCGGGAACCCACCGGCCTACTCCTTGCGGGTGTATCGAATCGCGCAGTAGGTTTTTGGAGGTTTTCAAGTGTTGACACTGTCGCATTATCTTGTACTGAGTGCCGTGCTGTTCGCCATCAGCGTGGTTGGCATCTTTTTGAACCGCAAGAATCTGATCGTGCTGCTGATGGCGATCGAAATGATGCTGCTGGCGGTGAACACCAACTTCGTGGCGTTCTCGCACTATCTGAACGACACCGCCGGACAAGTCTTCGTGTTCTTCATTCTGACCGTGGCCGCTGCTGAAGCCGCTATCGGCCTGGCGATACTGGTAGTGCTGTTCCGCAATCTGAACACGATCAATGTCGATGATCTCGACAGCCTGAAAGGTTGATGCATATGCTGAGCCTCTATCTGCTTGTTCCTTTGGCCCCGCTGCTCGGGGCGGTCGCTGCCGGACTGTTCGGCAACTGGCTGGGACGCGTCTGGTCGCACCGCATCACCATCACGCTGGTCGCGGTTTCTTTCTTTGCCTCGCTGGCGATCTTCAACGATGTGCTGGCGGGTAATGTGTTCAACGGCCCGGTGTATACCTGGCTGATCTCCGGCGATACCAGTTTCCAGGTGGGTTTTCTGATCGACAGGCTCACGGTCGTCATGATGCTGGTGGTGACCTTCGTCTCGCTGATGGTGCATATCTACACCATCGGCTATATGCAGGAAGACCCCGGTTACCAGCGCTTCTTCAGCTATATCTCGCTGTTCACCTTCTCGATGCTGATGCTGGTGATGGCCAACAACTTCATGCAGCTGTTCTTCGGCTGGGAGGCGGTGGGGCTGGTTTCCTACCTGCTGATCGGTTTCTGGTACACCCGGCCGACCGCGATCTACGCCAACCTCAAGGCGTTCCTGGTGAACCGCGTCGGCGACTTCGGCTTCCTGCTCGGCATCGCGCTGGTGCTGATGGTGTTCGGCACGCTCGATTACGCGGCGGTGTTTGCCAATGCCGCCAGATATGCCGACGATATCGCGCCGATACCGGGCATGTCGGTCGGCTTGCTGACAGCGATCTGCATCCTGCTGTTCATCGGCGCGATGGGCAAGTCGGCGCAGTTCCCGCTTCATGTCTGGCTGCCCGATTCGATGGAAGGCCCGACCCCGATCTCCGCACTGATCCACGCCGCAACCATGGTGACGGCCGGCATCTTCATGGTGGCACGCATGTCACCATTGTTCGAATTGTCCGATACGGCCCTGTCCTTCGTCATGGTGATCGGCGCGATCACCGCGCTGTTCATGGGTTTCCTCGGCATGATCCAGAACGACATCAAGCGCGTGATCGCCTATTCCACCCTGTCGCAACTGGGTTACATGACCGTGGCGCTGGGCGCTTCCGCGTATTCGGCGGCGATCTTCCACCTGATGACCCATGCCTTCTTCAAGGCGCTGCTGTTCCTTGCCGCCGGCAGCGTGATCATCGCGATGCACCACGACCAGGACATCCGCAACATGGGCGGCCTGCGGAAATACATGCCGATCACATGGATCACCTCGCTGATCGGTTCACTGGCATTGATCGGCACGCCGTTCTTTTCGGGCTTCTATTCCAAGGACAGCATCATCGAATTGGTTGAGTTGTCGCATCTGCCGGGCGCCGGCTTTGCCTATTTAGCCGTGACAGCGGGCGTGTTCGTCACCGCATTCTATTCGTTCCGCATGTATTTTCTGGTGTTCCACGGCGAGGAGCGTTTTGGCAAGGCACATCATGATCATGGGCATGATGCGGCGGCGCACGATGAGCATCACGGCCTGGCTCCCGGACAGAAACCGCACGAGACCCCCTGGGTGGTTTGGCTGCCATTGGTATTGCTGGCGATACCGTCGGTTTTTATCGGTTATTTCACGATCGGACCCTTGTTGTTCGGAGACTTTTTCAAAGGCGCCATCTACGTGGCGGCCAACCATTCCGGCATCACGGAACTGGCCGAGGAATACCACGGCCCGATGTACAAGGTGTTGCACGCTATATATGAGGCTCCGGTCTGGCTTGCGTTGTCCGGTGTCGTGACCGCGTGGTTCTTCTATCTGAAGCGGCCTGATATTCCGGCGCTGATCCAGCGCAAGTTCAAGTTCATCTATACCCTGCTGGACAACAAGTATTACTTTGACCGTTTCAACGACTGGTTCTTTGCCGGCGGTGCGCGCGGCTTGAGCAGCATCCTGTGGAAAATCGGCGACGTGAGGATGATCGACGGGATGATGGTGAACGGTACGGCGAAGCTGGTAGGCCTGTTTTCCGGAGTGCTCAGGCATCTCCAGTCCGGCTATATTTATCACTATGCGTTTTCGATGATCATCGGCGTGTTCGTGCTGCTTAGTGTGCGCAACTGGTTCGAATAAAGCCAACCCCTCCCAGCCTCCCCTTGTCAGGGGAGGAGCTAGGCTTCCCCCCTGACAAGGGGGGCTGAGGGGGGTGGGGTTGAATTAAAGTGAAGGAATGACAGCATGATCTTTGGGTTACCCGCAATTAGCATAGCGATCTGGTTGCCGATCATTTTCGGCATACTGGTGTTGGCCACCGGCGACGACAGGAATGCCACGCTGGCGCGCGTCCTTGCCATGGTTGGCTCACTGCTGGGCTTTCTGGTGACGATCCCGCTGTACACGGGTTTTGTGCGCGACACATCCGAGATGCAGTTCGTCGAGAAGTACGACTGGATCGCCCGCTTCAACATCCACTACCACCTTGGCGTGGACGGCATCTCGGTGCTGTTCATCCTGCTCACCGCTTTCTTCACCCCCATCGTGGTGCTGGCGGGATGGAAGGTGATCGAAAAGCGCGTCGCCCAATACATGGCTTCCTTTTTGATCATGTCCGGCATCATGATCGGCGTGTTCGCCGCGCTCGATGCGGTGCTGTTCTACGTGTTCTGGGAAACCATGCTGATCCCGATGTTCATCATCATCGGGGTATGGGGCGGACAGAACCGCGTGTATGCGGCGCTCAAGTTCTTCCTCTACACCCTGCTCGGTTCTTTGCTGATGCTGGTTGCGTTGATCTATCTCTACAACCAGTCCGGCGGCAGCTTCGAGATACTCGATTTCCACCAGGTCGCACTGCCGATGACCGCGCAGATCCTGATCTTTGTTGCGTTCTTCTTCGCCTTTGCGGTGAAAGTGCCGATGTTCCCGGTGCATACCTGGCTGCCGGATGCCCACGTCGAGGCACCTACCGGCGGCTCGGTGATACTGGCGGCGATCATGCTGAAGGTCGGTGCTTACGGCTTCCTGCGTTTCTCCCTGCCTATCGTGCCGGATGCCAGCCATCAACTGGCCGGAGTGATGATCGCGCTGTCGCTGATCGCGGTGGTGTACATCGGCCTGGTCGCGCTGATGCAAACCGACATGAAGAAGCTGGTCGCGTATTCCTCGATCTCGCACATGGGCTTCGTCACGCTCGGTCTGTTCATCTTCAACGCTTACGGCATGGAAGGCGCGCTGCTGCAGATGATCTCGCACGGCTTTGTGGCCGGGGCGCTGTTCCTGTGCATCGGCGTGCTGTATGACCGCATGCACTCGCGCAACATCGCAGACTACGGCGGGGTGGCCAATACCATGCCGGTGTTCGCCGCATTCTTCATGCTGTTCGCTATGGCCAACAGCGGTCTGCCCGGCACCAGTGCTTTCGTCGGCGAATTCATGGTGATCCTCGGCGCGGTGAAGGCGAATTTCTGGTATGCCTTCGCGGCGGGCAGCACGCTGATCTTCGGCGCGGCCTACACGTTGTGGATGTACAAGCGCGTGATCTTCGGCGCGGTGTCCAACGCCCATGTCGCCGAACTCACCGACATGGACCTGCGCGAAAAAGTGATCTTTGCGATACTGGCAGTTGCCGTGCTGGGCATGGGCCTGTACCCGTTGCCGCTCAGCGAAATCATGCACGCCTCGGTGAACGACCTGCTGGTGCATGTGGCGCGTTCCAAGTTGCCGTTGTAAACACAGGATAGAGGTAAATATGGATTTGATGACCAATTTGATGCCGGCCGGCGCGGAGATCTTTGTGCTGATCATGGCGTGTGTGATTCTGGTCGCGGATCTGCTGATCAGGCAGAACGGCAGGATGGTCACTTATATGCTGGTGCAACTCAGCTTGTTTGGCTGTGCGCTGATCACGGTCGGCACGCATGAAAGCGGTGTGGTATATGCCTTCAACGGCATGTTTGTGGATGATCTGATGTCCGATGTGCTGAAGCTGCTGACCTATCTGGCGATTGCGATGATGCTGGTGTATTCGCGCAGGTACCTCACCGTGCGCGGACTGTTCAGCGGCGAATTCATGGTGCTGGCGCTGTTCGCCATGCTCGGCATGATGGTGATGATCTCGGCTAACCATTTCCTGACCCTGTATCTGGGTCTCGAACTGCTCTCGCTGAGCCTGTATGCGATGGTCGCCCTGCAAAGGGATTCCGCCATCGCCACCGAGGCGGCGATGAAATATTTCATCCTCGGCGCGCTGGCTTCCGGCTTGCTGCTGTATGGCATGTCCATGCTGTATGGCGCGACCGGGTCGCTGGAGCTGGGTGCGGTATCAAGTGCGATCCTGTCCGGAGGGGCGAACCAGACCCTGCTGGTGTTCGGGCTGGTGTTCGTGGTTTCCGGGCTGGCTTTCAAGCTCGGCGTCGTGCCTTTCCACATGTGGGTGCCGGACGTGTATCACGGCGCGCCCACCGCGATGACCATGCTGATCGGCTCGGCGCCCAAGCTTGCCGCGTTCGCCTTCGTATCGCGCATCCTGGTGGAGGGCCTGCAACCGCTGGTGCAGCACTGGTCGGGCATGCTGATCATACTTGCGATCGCCTCGATGGCCATCGGCAATATCACCGCGATCGCGCAGACCAACCTCAAGCGCATGTTCGCCTACTCCACCATCGCTCACATGGGCTTCATGCTGCTCGGCCTGTTGAGCGGCGGTATCGAGGGTTATGGCTCGGCGATGTTCTATGCGGTCATCTATGTGCTGATGTCGCTGGGCGCGTTCGGCATGATCATGCTGCTGTCGCGCGAGGGCTTCGAGGCCGACACCCTCAGCGATTTCAAGGGGCTCAGCCAGCGCAGCCCGTGGCTTGCCTTTCTGATGTTGCTGCTGATGTTCTCGATGGCCGGCGTGCCGCCCACAGTGGGTTTTTACGCCAAGTTCTCGGTGTTGAACGCCGTGGTGCAGGCGGGACACATCTGGCTCGCCGTCGTTGCGGTACTGTTCTCGCTGATCGGCGCGTTCTATTATTTGCGCATCGTCAAGTTGATGTATTTCGACGCGCCGGAAAGCCGGGCGCCGATCATTTTCGGGCAGGATACCGTGCTGCTGATCAGCTTGAACGGATTAGGCGTGCTACTGCTCGGCTTGCTGCCCAACTCGCTGATGTCGGTTTGTGCGGTATCCGTCCAGCAATCCCTGCTGCTGCATTGATCACCGTTGTGATGCCGAATAACTCCCGCTAACGGCGGGAGTTTTTTTACCAGTCTGGCTACCCGTACCGGGGGCGTGCGTGAGGATTACATCCGAACAACTATATTGGCAAAACCAAAATATGGGTTCTAGAGCAAGGGCGCATCATGGTTAGGAAGTCGGGCGGATTGGTGCTGGTGTTGTCCGGATTGATCCTGGGTCTGGCAGTGGTTTTTTTCTGGTATCCACTCCACGATCGCCGTGCGCTGCAAGCCGACTCCGGGCCGGCCGTCGTGCCTGGTGAAGGGCGGGAGCCGATCACCCCGATACCGCTCGATTTGAAGCTGGATGCGCGCAAAGTCGCGCTGGGCCGCCGCCTGTTTCACGATCCGCGGCTTTCCCATGATTTGACGATTTCCTGCGCCCATTGCCATAACCTTGCCAATGGCGGGATGGATAGTTTGCCGCGTTCATTCGATGCTGCCGGGAAACAGGGGTGGGTCAATACGCCGACTGTGTTCAACAGCGGGTTCAATTTCAGGCAGTATTGGGACGGGCGCGCCGCGACGCTGGAAGATCATATCGACTTCCAGAAAAATAATCCCTGTGAAATGGGTTCGACTTGGGGCGAGGTGATCGCCAAGCTGGGCAAAGATGCGGGATATCGCCGTGACTTTGCGGCCATCTATCCGGAAAGCATCCAGCCTTTGACCATCAAGGACGCGATCGCCACCTTCGAGCGTTCCCTGACCACTCCGAACGGGAAATTCGACAGTTTTTTGCGCGGTGATAAACGGGCTCTGGATAATGACGAGCTGGCCGGTTACGAGTTGTTCAAAAGTCTGGGCTGCATCAGTTGTCACCAGGGCATGAATGTTGGCGGCAACATGTATGAGAAGCTCGGCATCGTCGACGATTATTTTGCGCATCGCGGCAATGTGGTGGAAGCTGATTTCGGCCGTTTCAACGTCACCGGGATCGAGGATCATCGCTACGAGTTCCGTGTGCCGTCGTTGCGCAATGTGGCTTTGACCGCGCCTTATTTTCACGATGCTTCCGCGGGCACCCTGGGGCAGGCGGTCGCCATCATGGGGAAATACCAGTTGGGTGTGGATCTGAGCCGTGGCGAGATCACCAGGATCGTCAGGTTTCTCAATACCCTGACCGGCATATATGACGAAAAGTTTGTTTCCGGGCACCCGCAAGGCGATGCAGACCAATGACAGTGCCAGCCAAAAGCAGCCGGATCATCGTTAAATATCTCAGGCAACTCGCCATTCCCGGCGTGGCGGTCGCCTGCCTGCTGTTGCTGTTCATCAAGGCGCAGCCCGTCGATCCGGATATGCACAATTCATTGGCGAGAGATTTGCGCGAGTTGCAGACGAGCGATATCGAGCTGGGCGAGGCGGTATTGCAACACCATTATAAATTGCTGCATAACTATGATGGGGTGGTCGCCATCATGCAGCGCATGCTGAGGCTCAGTGCGGCGCTGGAACAGCATCACCAAAACGGTTCGTTGCCCGATACGCCGGAGGTGAAACGGGAATTGAACAAAGTGCAACAACAGGTCGGGCGGAAGGCGGCTGCGCTGGATGAATTCAAGTCCAATAATGCATTGATCAAAAACTCGCTCATTTATCTGCCGTACGCCGTCAATGATGTGCTGATGGCGTTGCCCTATAACGATAAGCACGGGCATGAGCAATTCGAATTGCTGCTGCGTAATGCGCTGTTGGTGGTGATCAATCAGGATGACCGAACGCGCGAGATTCTGAAGGAGGTGACAGGCTTGATCGACCGGGTCATTCCCGGCTTGTCAGAGCGCACCAAAGTGCCGGCAAAACTTGCCTTGAGGCACACCAATATCATCGTCGAGAACGAAGCGGGCATGCCGATTCTGCTCAGGCAGCTCAGTTCCCCTCCGGCAAGCCATGTCGGTGCCGGGTTGGAGCGGCTCTATCTGGATCATTATAACGAGCGGCAACACAGCGCCACCCGATACCGGACACTGCTGTTCCTGGCGGCGATATTGATGCTGGGATACGGCATATACGCCTACTATCGGATGAGGGAGAAAGAGCAGCAACTGCGCATCGCCGCCGCGGCTTTTGAGACGCAGGAAGGCATCCTGATCACCGGTCTGGATCATCGCATCATCCGCGTCAACACTGCCTTCACGCGTTTGACCGGCTACAGTGCCGAGGAGGCGATCGGCAAGACTCCCGAACTGCTCAAGTCCGGACTGCATGACGAGGAATTCTACCCGGCCATGTGGCAAACCATCGCCAGGGAAAAATACTGGCAGGGTGAGATCAGCAGCCGGCGCAAGAGCGGCGAGATTTTTCCGGCATGGCTTAACACCACTGCCGTCACTGATGCGGATGAACATATGACGCATTATGTCTCGGTGTTTTCCGACATCACGCTGCGCAAGCAGGCGGAAGAGCAGATACACCAGCTTGCTTTCTATGATCCGCTCACCAAATTGCCCAACCGGCGACTGCTGGTGGACCGCCTGCGCCATGCCATGACGGCCGGCATCCGCAAACTCGATCATGGTGCCATTCTGTTCATCGATCTGGATAACTTCAAGATACTCAACGACACCAAGGGTCATGCTGTCGGTGATCTGCTATTGGTTGAAACCGCCCTGCGTCTGCAGGATTGCGTGCGCGGAGGGGATAGCGTCGCCCGTTTGGGCGGCGACGAGTTCATAGTCATGCTCGAAGGACTGGGTACAGACGAGGGCCAAGCTGCCGCCCAGGCGAGGGTGGTGGGGGAAAAGATCCGCAGTTCCCTCAACCAGTCCTGCCGGTTAGGGGAAATCGAACACCACAGCTCGTGCAGTATCGGCATCAGCTTGTTTCGCGACCACGAAATCACCGTGGACGACCTGCTCAAGCGGGCCGATACCGCGATGTACGAGGCCAAGGCCTCCGGTCGTAATGCCCTGCGCTTCTTCGATCCATCGATGCAGGCCGCGCTCGAAGATCGCTCGATGCTTGAAGCCGAGCTGCGCCACGCACTTTCCCGGCAGCAATTCGCTCTGTACTATCAGATACAGGTGAATTCCGTCAACCAACCCATCGGAGCCGAAGTGCTGTTGCGCTGGATGCATCCGCTGCGGGGAGTGATATTGCCGAGCGAATTCATCTCGTTGGCGGAAGAGACCGGGTTGATCCTGCCCATCGGCCTGTGGGTGTTGGAAACGGCCTGCGCCCAGATCAAGCTCTGGGAAACAAATCCGATGGTGTGTGATCTGCAACTCGCCATCAACGTGAGCGCGCGCCAATTCCATCAATCGGACTTCGTCGAGCAAGTGCGCGAGGTGCTTACCAGGACCGACGCCGATCCGACTCGACTCAAGATCGAACTGACCGAGAGTGTGGTGTTGGACAACATCAATGACACCATCGCCAAAATGCACGATCTGAAGCAGCTCGGTGTGCGATTCTCCATGGACGATTTTGGCACCGGCTATTCATCGCTGTCTTACCTGACACAACTTCCGCTGGACCAACTGAAGATCGACCGGTCTTTCGTGCATAACATCGGCACAAAACACACTGATGCGGTGATCGTGCAGACTATCATCGGCATGGGCAACAGTCTGGGAATGGAAGTGATCGCAGAAGGGGTGGAGACGGATGCGCAACATGCTTTCCTGAAGCATGCCGGTTGCATGGCTTATCAGGGTTATTTATTCAGCGAGCCGGTGCCGCTGGAGGAGTTCGAGATTGTGGTGCTGATCGGCAGTTTCGCTCGAGACCAAGCCGGGGCGTAGCGGCACGCCACGCCGCTACGATTTTGAAGGCAGGGGGTTTTGCGGTATCATCGCGCCCTACAAGATACATTTGATAAAACATCTAGCCATTCCGCTAGGCTGTCAGCCGAAGAACTTTTGGCCGGGCACCCGAAAGACGATAGTCAAGCGACTGGTTATGTCCGGGCACCCGCATGACCAAGTACATCTTCATAACCGGCGGCGTGGTCTCTTCCCTGGGGAAGGGCATCGCCGCAGCCTCTCTCGCCGCCATCCTCGAATCGCGCGGGTTGAAGGTGACGATGCTCAAACTCGATCCCTATATCAACGTCGATCCCGGCACCATGAGCCCGTTCCAGCACGGCGAGGTGTTCGTCACTGAAGACGGCGCGGAAACCGATCTGGATTTGGGACACTACGAGCGGTTCATTTCCGCCAGGATGCGCAAGGCCAACAACTTCACCACCGGACAGATCTACGACAGCGTTATCCGCAAGGAGCGGCGCGGCGAATACCTGGGCAAGACGGTGCAGGTGATCCCGCATATCACCAACGAGATACAGGCGTTCATCGAGCGCGGTGCGGCCGCCTCGCATGATGGCAAGGCCGATGTGGCGATCGTCGAGATCGGCGGCACGGTGGGTGACATCGAGTCGCTGCCGTTCCTCGAGGCCGCGCGCCAGATGGGTTTGCGCATGGGGCGCAACCAGGTGGCATATGTGCATCTCACGCTGGTTCCCTACATCGCCACCGCGGGCGAGCTGAAGACCAAGCCGACCCAGCACAGCGTGCAGAAACTGCGCGAGATCGGTATTTTCCCCACCGCCCTGCTGTGCCGCGCGGACCGGCCCATCCCCGACGATGAGCGTGCCAAGATCTCGCTGTTCGCCAATGTGCGCGAGGAAGCGGTGATCTCGATGTGGGACGTGGACACCATCTACAAGATACCGCAAATGCTCAACCAGCAAGGCCTGGATCGTATCGTCTGCGAAGATCTGGCGCTGGACCTGCCACCTGCGGATCTGTCGGTGTGGGCCAAGCTGGTGGGCGCGCTGGAAAACCCGCAGCATAAAATCACCATCGGTATGGTCGGCAAGTATGTCGACCTGACCGAATCCTACAAGTCGCTGATCGAAGCGTTGCGCCACGCCGGCATACACACCGAGACCAAAGTGGACATCGAGTACATCGATTCGGAAGCGCTGGAAACCGCCGGCACGCAAGGCCTGGCACATTTCGACGCGATCCTGGTGCCGGGTGGTTTCGGCAAACGCGGCACGGAAGGCAAGATCGCCGCGATCCGTTTCGCGCGTGAGAACAAAGTGCCGTATCTCGGTATCTGTCTGGGTATGCAACTGGCTGTGATCGAATATGCACGCGATGTCTCGGGCATGAGCGACGCGAACAGCACCGAATTCGATTCGGAAACCGAGCATCCGGTGGTGGCGCTGATCACCGAGTGGCGCGACCGCGATGGCAGGGTTGAGACCCGCAGCAACGATTCGGATATGGGCGGCACGATGCGCCTCGGCTCGCAGCGCTGCCCGGTCAGGTCCGGCACGCTGGCACAGCGCATCTACGGCGACGAGGTGAATGAACGCCATCGTCATCGCTATGAAGTGAACAATCATTACGTGCCGACACTGGAAAAGACCGGACTGATCATTTCCGCGCGCACCCCTTCCGAGGACTTGCCCGAGATGATGGAGTTGCCGCAGTCCATGCACCCGTGGTTCGTCGGAGTGCAGTTCCACCCCGAGTTCACCTCCACGCCGCGCACCGGACATCCGCTGTTCAAGGCTTTCGTCGAAGCTGCGTTGCAACGGCAGGCAAACCATATGACAGAAAGTGTGGCGGCATGAACACGGTGCGCGCAGCGGCGGTGCGGGTAATGCCGCCAGCCACCGAAAAATCCAAGCTTGAAGTCACGTATTGCGATGAAGAGGTGGCGGCATGAAACTCTGTAACTTCGATGTCGGCCTGGATCGCCCGCTGTTCCTGATCGCCGGGCCATGCGTGATCGAGTCGCAGCAGATGGCCATGGATACTGCCGGGAAATTGCAGGAGATCTGCCGCGAGTTGAACCTTCCGTTCATCTACAAGTCTTCCTATGACAAAGCCAATCGCAGCTCGGGAAAATCGTTTCGCGGTTTTGGTATCGATGCCGGACTGAAGATACTCGGCGAAGTGAAGGCGCAGCTCGGTGTGCCGGTGCTGACCGATGTGCACAGCATCGATGAGATCGCCCCGGTCGCCGCAGTGGCAGATGTGCTGCAGACTCCGGCGTTCCTGTGCCGCCAGACCGATTTTATCCATGCGGTTGCGAAGTGCGGCAAGCCGGTGAACATCAAGAAGGGGCAGTTCCTGTCGCCGTGGGATATGCAGAACGTGGTCGAGAAAGCGCGCGAGGCCAGCGGCGCAGACAACATCATGGTGTGCGAGCGGGGCGCATCGTTCGGTTACAACAACCTGGTGTCGGATATGCGCTCGCTGGCGGTGATGCGCAACACCGGTTGTCCGGTGGTGTTCGATGCCACGCATTCGGTGCAGTTGCCCGGTGGGCAGGGCACGGTCAGCGGCGGGCAACGCGAATTCGTGCCGGTGCTGGCGCGTGCGGCGGTGGCGGCGGGGATCTCCGGCCTGTTCATGGAGACCCATCCAGATCCGTCCAAGGCTTTGTCGGATGGGCCGAACGCCTTTCCGCTGGGACATCTCAAGGCGTTGCTGAAAACGCTGATGGCGTTGGATGTAACGGTCAAGCAGCAGGGGTTGATCGAGGAAAAAATTGATTTGCGTAATGTTTGAGAAAATAATTCAGCCACGGATTAGCACAGATGAAACACGGATCAACCCAAGCGGTTATCCGTGTCCATCCGTGTTAATCCGTGGCTAGTTGCTGTTTTGTGATTAAGTGAACTAAGGAAGAATAGAGATGAGCGCAATTGTTGATGTGATCGCCCGCGAGATTCTGGATTCGCGCGGCAACCCTACCGTGGAAGCAGACGTATTGCTGGAGTCCGGTGTGATGGGGCGTGCTGCGGTGCCGTCCGGTGCCTCTACCGGCACCAAGGAAGCGGTGGAGCTGCGCGATGGGGACAAGCAGCGCTATCTGGGTAAAGGCGTACTGAAAGCCGTGGAAAACGTGAATACCGAGATCGCCGAAGCGATCATCGGTCTGGACGCTTCCGAACAGTCCTTCATCGACCAGACCATGATCGAACTGGACGGCACCGAAAATAAATCGCGCCTGGGCGCGAATGCTATCCTGGCGGTGTCCATCGCGGTCGCCAAGGCGGCTGCCGAGGAATCCGGCCTGCCGCTGTATCGCTATTTTGGAGGTGCGGGCCGCATGGAAATGCCGGTGCCGATGATGAATGTCATCAATGGTGGCGCGCATGCCGATGGCGGTGCCGACATGCAGGAATTCATGATCATTCCGCTGGGCGCGCAGAGTTTCCGTGAGGCGCTGCGTTGCGGCGCGGAAGTGTTCCATGCTCTGAAGGCGGTATTGCACAAACGCGGTCTGCCGACCACCGTCGGCGACGAAGGCGGCTTTGCCCCCGCGCTGGGCTCCAACGAGGGTGCACTGAAGGTAATCGTCGAGGCGATCGAGGCGGCGGGCTACGTGCCCGGCGCGGACGTGGCGATCGGCATGGACCCGGCGGCCTCCGAATTCTACAAGGATGGCCAGTATCACCTGAAGGCGGACGGGCTGGTGCTGAACTCCGCGCAGATGGTCGACCTGTACGCCACCTGGGTGGGCAAGTACCCCATCATCAGCATCGAGGACGGCATGAGCGAACATGACTGGGACGGCTGGAAGCTGCTGACTGACCGCCTGGGTAAAACCATCCAGCTGGTGGGCGACGATATCTTCGTGACCAACACCAAGATATTGCGCGAAGGTATCAAGCGCGGCATCGCTAACTCCATCCTGATCAAGATCAACCAGATCGGCACGCTGACCGAAACCTTTGCCGCGATCGAGATGGCCAAACGTGCCGGTTATACCGCAGTGATCTCGCATCGTTCCGGCGAGACCGAGGACACCACCATAGCCGACATCGCGGTCGCCACCAACGTGATGCAGATCAAGACCGGCTCGATGTCGCGCTCGGATCGCCTGGCGAAATACAACCAACTGCTGCGCATCGAGGAAGACCTGGGCGATACCGCTTTCTATCCGGGGCGCGACGCTTATTATCAGCTAGGCTGATCCCGGCTAATTCATCAAGACATTTTACGTGTTTCAAGCATCTCGCCCCCATCCTGTTGGAACTGCCAGCCATTCGAATGATGAAACTCCTGGCCATTCCACTTGGTCGCCAAAAGACGGCAACCAAGTGGCTGGTTACAGGCTATCAGCCGAAGAACTTTTGGCCGGGCACCCGAAAGACGATAGCCAAATCGCTGGCTATACCCTTTCCCTTATGCGGGGGGGCGGACTGGCGCAATCCCAATACTTCCATCCCCTCCCCCTTGAGGGTGAGGGTTAGGGTGGGGGTGAATGCGGGGGTCCGGTTTCAATTTGGACTGATACTCGCCTTCGAACTGAAATTGGAATAATGCGTCGTACTGTCACGCTGATACTGGCCATCCTGCTGTTGCTGTTGCAGTACCCGTTGTGGATCGGGAAAGGCAGCTGGTTGAAGGTTTGGGATATGAACCGGCAGCTCGAAGCGCAGCAGCAAGTCAATCAGCAGACTGGTGCGCGCAATGCGTTGCTGGATGCCGAAGTGCGCGATCTCAAGCAGGGCACCGAAGCGATCGAAGAGCGCGCGCGCAGCGAACTGGGCATGATCAAGCGTGACGAAGTGTTCTACCGTATCCTCGAAAATCCATCCGCGCAAATAACCGGGAAGCAGGCGATGCCATCGCCTGCTTCTGCCGTTTCTGGCGCTTCCAAATAATGCATATCCGGCTCTTTGATTGATTACTGGGTGATGTTCTTCCAGAGTCAAGCCGCATATTGTGTCTCAGATGAGATTCAACGGCAGCTTTCGACACTTTGCGGCAGGTCAGTTTTCTCGGAAGTGTAAGTTCAACGTTTGATATGAGGGGTGCACAAAAGGCGCAGCCTTTTGGGCATCCCCTCGATGGAAGGGTTGGGCGTCATTTTGCTAAAAAGCACTAGGTATTTCTTCGACCGAGAAGAACACTCTCTTGCCATGCTGGTGTGCGAGAGCAACCATTTCATCCGCTCCGGCAGACGCGCCACCGATACGAAGACAACCGTCGCACTTGGCCACCAGGCGGCGCGAGATTGGATGGAAGATTTCGTTGAACGCTGTATCCCCGATGCCTACTGAGCCTGAATGTTCTATCAGCGGCAGGGCGTACCACTCTCCCAATACAGGCAAATGGCCTGCTCGGAACAACTGAAGCGCAGTTTCCGTCATCGCCGCCACATTCCTGGCGATGAGCGCGGGATCGTCGTTCGTGCCCGAGCGATATGGACCTGCGACCAAGATCATAAGTGGGTTCACGCTTCACTCCCGGAGGATGACGCCCAACGTTGAGTTAAGGGGCTGCGCGCTTTTGCGCAGTCCCGCTTGAGCGCATGGTTAGCCATGGCTGACGCAGGCCACGACTAGGATTGGGCAATGCCGCAATTGCCAAAAGCACCGAAGTTAACCGCCCTATGAAAGATAGAGATCGCGAACCCAACCATGGTAAATCACTCACGCGAAGCCCAAGCCAAGATGGCAGAACGGCAAAAGCCACAATTACAATTGCTACGATTGCGAGAGCATACCGCCACGAATGAAACTCGCTTGGGGCACCCTCTCTGAATGTTTGACGTAGTGCCCGACCCAAATAAAGCATTACCTTACCCACCAGGCCTATTACCAGAAGAAGCCAAACAACAATGGTCAGTACAGTGAATAGTTTTTCGACCCATAGGGCGCCACCGAATAAAGCGACCAGACCGCCACCAAATAACGCGATTGGGAAATAAGCCCAAAAGCTGGCTTCAACGAGGCCATAGGCAACGCACAAGAGCGTGAATGAGTAGACGGCTGTCCGCATATCAGATGGCTAACAGTTATTCACTAGACCCATCGGTCTGTACTATTAACAATAGTGTGGAATGCATATTTTCGATTAGCGTTTGATTAATTGAGGATCCAACGATTTATTGTTCCTCATATGCATAATAGTACGGACGGGGGCGGGTGGCTATTTTGAGGCAGAATACGACCGACCGGTTGCATCCGCAGCACAAAGCAGTCATCGCGTTTATGCGAACCGATTGCATCAACGCGGTCTCCTGTTCTTGAACAGGAAGGCCTTGACCTTAAACAATCACGGAAATCAGATACCGAAGTTACTTGCCGAATCCGGATATCCGTTCCGCCGCGCGCACCGTGTTCGCCACCAGCATGGTGATGGTCATCGGTCCCACACCGCCGGGGACGGGTGTGATCCAGCCGGCAACTTCTTTGGCAGAATCGAAATCCACGTCGCCGCACAGTTTGCCATCCGGCAGTCGGTTGATGCCGACATCGATCACCGCGGCACCCGGTTTGATCATGTCGCCGTTGATCATCCTGGGCTTGCCGGTGGCGACGACGAGGATGTCGGCATCGCGCGTGTACTTGGCGAGGTCAACGGTTTTGGAAGTGCAGATCGTGACGGTGGCGTTCTGTTGCAGCAGCATCAGCGCCATCGGTTTGCCGACGATGTTACTTCGTCCCACTACCACGGCGTGCTTGCCTTCGATGGATACGCCGCACTTCTCCAGCAGTTTCATCGCGCCATAAGGCGTGCAGGGCGGGAAGCGGGTGTTGCCGGTGACCAGCGCACCCACGTTCATCGGGTGGAAACTGTCCACATCCTTGTCCGGGCTGATGGCTTCCAGCATCTTGTTGCTGTTGATGTGTTTGGGCACCGGCAGTTGCACCAGGATGCCGTGTATCCTGGGGTCGCTATTCAGCGCAGCGATCTTGCCGAGCAGCGTGGCTTCGCTGGTGTCGGCGGGCAGCACGATATGCTCCGAATGCAGGCCCAGTTCGGCGCAGGCTTTCACCTTGTTGGCGACATACACCTTGGAGGCGGGATCATCGCCGACGATGATGACCGCCAGACCCGGCGTGATGCCGCGCGCCTTCAATGCATCGGCGCGTATTTTCCACTCGGCGCGCACCTCTTGCGCGATGGCCTTGCCATCTATGATCTGTGCCGTCATTGCAACTCCTCACTGAATTTTCAGTAGGGCGGGCTCTGCCCGCCATAATTTTATGGTGTCGGGCAAAGCCCGACCTACATGGTTTTCAGAAGCTGGGCTTGTCCGTTGAGCTTTCATAGTTTTTGACGCCCGCCATGATTTCGGCGCGGGCATCCTCGACTCCGCTCCATCCGCCTATCTTCACCCACTTGTTGGGTTCGAGGTCTTTGTAGTGCTCAAAGAAATGGCTGATCTGCTTGAGTACGATTTCCGGCAGTTCGGTGTGACTTTTCAGGCCGCGGTACAGCGTGGAGAGTTTGTCCACCGGCACGGCGAGAACCTTGGCATCCATGCCGGCTTCGTCTTCCATCTTGAGCACCGCCAGCGGGCGGCAGCGCACCACCACGCCGGTATTCAATGGCACGGGCGTGATCACCAGCACGTCTACCGGGTCGCCATCGGCGGACAGGGTGTGCGGGATATAGCCGTAGTTGCACGGATAGTGCATCGCGGTATTCATGAAGCGATCGACGAAGATCGCGCCGGATTCCTTGTCCACTTCGTATTTCACCGGCTCCCCGTGCATGGGGATCTCGATGATCACGTTGAAGTCGTCGGGCAGGTTTTTCCCGGAGGGTACTTTGTTCAAACTCATTATGCTGGGCCTTGTTAGGTAAAAATGAAGGCGCGAATTGTAGCATAGAGCCTGTGCTGGACTTCCGAAGCAGGTAAGGCCGTCACGTATACGCCATAAATCATTTTGATTTGCTGCCCATAACTGGAATTTCACCAAGTTTTGCTAACGACACGTTGCAGAACTTGTTACACCAAACCGCGAATAATTCATTTCAAGCCTTGATTTTAGATTGGGCGAATTCCAATATTATTTCCCTGACATTTTCAGGGTTGGCTCGCCCATTCAATTTATCCATAACGGCGTAAGTGAAGTGGTTTAAATATTGTCCTCCACCCAATATATTAGAAGCGTAATCACCTTTAGCACCTCTAACACGCTTATTACCCTTAGCACCCTTAGCAGGCCAGCTACTGCTTATGGCAGAATTGATTTCTGAAGAATTTGCCACTACCTGACTTGAATGTGGTGCGACTAAATTAGCCTCAATAATTTCATCTATAACAGCTCTTTGCCATATGGTGCCAATTTGTGCCTCGAAATGGGATACTTGACCAATCCTGCTGACATATATGCCGACCAAAAAAGTTACACTCTGAGAGCCTATATGGACAGAGCGGCCACTTCGAAATGTCCCGCCTTGACTATGAACAATTGCTGGGGCTCCTGACATACCCTCTCGAGAAGCGCAATCAACTAAAAACTGCTTTTGCTTATTCCATCCAAGGTGTGGTGCAGTAGCAACAGTTGCCCTCTTCCATAGGGGTTGACCAGTTGCATCAATAATTCCTTTGGGATATCCAAGAATAAACAGATCATCACTAACATTTAGGTGATTTACAAAATCAATGTTGAGTTGAGCTGCTGATTTCTCGAAATCTTGAATGCAACTGATATCACTACCAAGTCCCAATTCTGATTTATTTTGTCGCATTGGTAACTTTACATTGTGCTTTTTTCCACTCACATCCTCATAAACAGAATCATAAGGATATTCAGGATTTATCGGTATTGCGACAACATCAACACGTGGATGGCCTTGTGGATGAATTAGATAAAATGCACTTTCAGCATTCTCTAGGGGTATTACAAAAGGTCGCCGCAAAAAGCCAATCTGAGAATCGGGATAAGTGAATTTGCACGAAATATATGCAATTAAATTGTCAGGGAGAGCGGCTGACTTGCTTAATGGCTTTAAACTTTCTGAGTGGCGCCCAGTGACATTATGCCAAGCAGTTACTATGTAGATTGCATTGGCCTTGCGATATAACACTCCAGAACCAACGGCCAGCTCCTTTTCACCACGCCTTAGAGTTAAGTGAACTACTGCACTACTTGGATCAGTTGTCATAGCTTTTCATGATGCGTTGCCCTAAATAGGTCAGTCATCGCGGTCTTATAACGTCTACTCTCAACACAACTGAATTGTTGTTTAATATTTCCCCGCGCTTTTGGTGAATGGCCAGCACGTAGGGCAGGCGGTGCATTGCCTGCCCAGCGTACTTTAGATTTTGAAATCGGCCAGCTTCTTGGGTACCGCAACATTTTTCAGGCGCACATACTGCGGCAGGCCATCCTTGAACGGCGGATAGTCTTCGCCCTTGATCAGCGGCAACAGGTAGGTGCGGCATTTTGCCGTGATGCCGAAACCGTCGGCTGTGATGAAATCGCGCGGCATGAATTTTTCCACATTCGCAACCTTGCTCAGGGGAGCGACACCGACTTTCCATTTGTAGGGTTTGTCGGAGATGCGTTCGACGGTGGGCATCACCGCGTTCTGTCCCTTGAGCGCCAGTTCGACTGCGGCCTTGCCCAGTGCATAGGCCTGGTCCACATCGGTCTTCGATGCGATATGGCGCGCGGCGCGTTGCAGGTAATCGGCAACGGCCCAGTGGAATTTGTAGCCGAACGCTTCCTTGATCATGTTGGCGACGACCGGCGCAGCACCACCGAGTTGTGCATGGCCGAAGGCGTCGCGCGTACCCTGTTCGGCGAGGAATTTTCCGTCCGGGTAATGGCAGCCTTCCGAAACCACCACGCTGCAATAGCCATGTTTCTTGACCATGGCGTCCACCTTGGCGAGGAATTTATTCTGGTTGAATTCGATCTCGGGGAATAGGATGACCACGGGGATGCCATGGTCCTCGACCAGTCCGCCCGCCGCCGCGATCCAGCCGGCATGGCGGCCCATCACTTCGAGGACGAACACCTTGGTCGAGGTCTTGGACATTGAAGCGACATCAAAGCTGGCTTCCAGCGTGGAGACGGCGATGTATTTCGCTACCGAGCCGAAGCCGGGACAGCAGTCGGTGATCGGCAAGTCGTTGTCCACGGTCTTGGGGACATGGATGGCCTGCACCGGGTAACCCAGTTTTCCGGAAAGCTGCGAGATCTTGTAGCAGGTGTCGGCGGAGTCGCCGCCGCCGTTATAGAAGAAGTAGCCGATGTTGTGCGCCTTGAAGACTTCGATCAGGCGCTCGTATTCGCGCTTGTTGGCTTCCAGGCTCTTGAGCTTGTAGCGGCAGGAACCGAATGCGCCGGAGGGTGTGTAACGCAGGGAGGAGATGGCCTTGGCGGATTCCTTGGTGGTGTCGATCAGTTCTTCGGTCAGCGCGCCGATGATGCCGTTGCGGCCGGCATACACCTTGCCGATCTTGTCCTTGTGCTTGCGTGCGGTCTCGATCACCCCGCAGGCAGAGGCATTGATGACTGCGGTCACGCCGCCGGATTGCGCATAAAAAGCATTCTTCTTTGCCATACTCGTTCTCCCTGATATTGAATTATGGTTGCTAAATGACTTCCTTCTCCCTGCATGTTTGCTTTGATTTCAAGGTTTGAATCTTACGATATTTTTAGGGATAGGGTGAAGCAAAGTATCCAGTCCGCTATATATCTTGGCAGGATTGGCGAGGCATTCCTTCTTGAATGCAGAATTTGTAGGGTGCGTTCCACGAACCATCTTTGATGTTACGGTGGTGCACCAAAGGTTGGGCAGAATTGACACCGTGGAACGCACCCTGCGATATTTCGCATTTAATCGCGAAATGGAATAAGGTGTTGTCATGATTGAACACACAATGATCCGATGGACAGAGGCAGGCAAAGAGCATACTGCCCGCTGGCGTTCGGAAAGTGGCATGCCGCCGCCGAAGCGCGTGGTCATCGCGGACGACACGATGAAGGCGGACGAGGCTTATCGCCTGGCCTGCGAGGGGACTGCGCTGTTGTGGCGCGGCGATTTCCAGAACGCGCGGCAGTTGTTGCTGGCGATGTCGCGGCGCGCCGACCGCAAGTCGCGCAAGACGTCCGAGGTGGCCAGCGAAGCCTTCAATCTGCATCGCCAGGCGCAGTCGCAACGCGCCCGCACATTGGCGATGATACTGATTTCTCTGGACAGGGATTACACCATCCCGTTGCGCCGGGCGCCGGACCTGCATCTAGCCTGCACGGAAGCGTACGGTACGGCGAGTGAAGCTTCGGTGGTTTCACTGCGCGAATTGCTGGGCCTGGTCGGCGCGCACGAGTGGCGCAAGAAGGGCGTCGAGATTGCTGTTCTCGGCGTTGCCGGACTCGGTGCACGCATCCACCCGCATTACGGGGTGTTCTCGCCGGTGCGCGGCGAGTATGTCGGCCTGGTGAACGAAGCGCCGCTGCCTTCAACTGAATTAGCCTTCGACATCGGTACCGGAACTGGCGTGCTGGCTGCGCTACTGGCGCGCCGCGGCGTCAGGCGCATCGTGGCCACCGATCAGGACCCCAGAGCCCTGGCGTGCGCCCGCGAAAACATTGCACGGCTCGGCGTGAGCGCGCAGGTGGAGGTGATGCAGGCTGATCTGTTTCCCGCCGGAAAAGCGCCGCTGATCGTCTGTAATCCGCCGTGGATCCCGGCTCGTCCCAGTTCTCCGATCGAGCATGCGATATTCGACCCGGACAGTCGCATGTTGCGCGGGTTCCTCAGCGGGCTGGCTGCGCACCTCGAACCGGGCGGCGAGGGCTGGCTGGTGCTCTCCGATATCGCCGAGCATCTCGGCCTGCGCAGCCGTGACGAGCTGCTGGCCGCATTCGCTGCGGCAGGATTGCAAGTGATCGCGCGGACGGATGTCAAGCCTCATCATGCCAAGGTTGCTGATGCGACTGATCCGCTGCATGCTGCCCGTGCAGCGGAGACCACGTCGCTGTGGCGGCTCGCAATCCGCTGAATGATCGGGAAACGAGCAGGGGGCGGGTCGAGTTTGTAGGGTGCGCTTGCGCACCATTTTGCGAAGGTGCGCAAGCGCACCCTACCTTCCGTTTGTATTGTGGAATCGAATTAGATTTGATGCAGATAATCGTGAAAACTTTGCGCAGCGCCTACCGGCTGTTTCACGACATCATGAATAAGGCGGTACAGGGGATAAGGTGAGATGTCGAACAGCTGAAATTTCTCCACCATTGCCAGCGTATGTATGCCTTCTCCGCTGATGTCATTTGTCTCACCCCGGGCCAGCCTGCATCCCAGTTCATGGTGATGGGATCCGGCACTGGTGGCAGTCGTGATCAGATCACCCAGTCCGGCCAGATGCATGGGTGCGTCAGGCCTCCCGCCCATCAGTCCCGCGATGGAAATCAGCTCATGCAATGCGGTCACTGTCAGGAATCCGCGCATATTGTCGCCGAGTTGCAGTTCATCCGCGATGCCGAATGCGATGGCATAAACGTTCTTTAGGATGACCGACCAGGAGATTCCGGTGATATCGGTACTGTGGCGGATATTCAGCCGGGTGTCCTGAAAAAGTTCGCGAACACTGCGGTAGATCGAGGCATCGGCACAACCCAATTCAGCGAAGGCGTATCGGTCAGCGCGTATCTCTTCCGAGATCATCGGGCCATAGAGCAAACAATACAGCTGTTGTCCATTGAATGTCTGCCGGTAAATTTCTGCCGGTGTCCGGCCCTGCTCATCAAGGCCTTTGGCGATACTGATGCAGATGCAATGGCGTTGCAGATGAGGAGCGAGTCTGGCCAGCAGATCGTGATGGGGAGTGGCCGGCACACAGAGCAACAAAAAATCGGCCAGTGCCGCCTGTTGCTTGACGTTAATGGCAGCCAAACCATCGACAGTGCGGGAATCGTAAATGGCCAATGGGTGCTTGCCGCCCAGCAAATGTTCCATGGCATGTCCCATCTCACCATATCCGACGATCAACACGCGCGATGGATTCTGCTTCATGGACTGGGCGGTTTAAAGGGCCGGTTTTAAATGCGCTCGATGTTATGCGTCGAGCATGTTATTTTCGTATCGCTATGCTTCCTGTCGCCAGAAATATTTCCCTGAGGAGACACAGCAATCCAACAATCAACGTCAGCATCGCTGAAATGAAAAGCAGCGAAACGGCCTGGGATGGATCCATGCCTATCTCCGAGCCGACAAACAGGGCCACGATCACGATGCAGATAAAGAGGGCAGACATGGTGCAGAGGCTGATCGCCCAGTGAACCCATCGCGATCTGCGCGATAGCATCGCCATTTCTTCCTGCTGCGCGGACTGCATTTGATCGCTCGCGTTGCCCAGCACCCTGAACCGATCGACGATACGGGCGAGACGATTCGTGATCACATTGAGTATCGCGCCAACACCGGTCAGCAGAAAGACGGGCGCCACGGCCAGTTGGATGACATGAGCAACACTCGTGACATCGGCAGCGCTTTGCATGGAATCACCTCGATTCTGAGTCTATCTTGATAAACGGGATTACAGTCCATTGATCCCGGTGTTTTGACACCGGCCCGGATTGATTGCGGGTTGCATTCCGCCTGGCTAGATAGCCAGGCGTGGCGGGAGGCTATAGTTTTTCGACGCTACGCACATCACAGACTTCTCCCGACACGATGATCTTGTCCCAATTGCAGACATTATCTTTGACCAGTCTGATGTCCGACGTCTTGAGGATGGTGCAATACGGAATGTCCAGAACCGCAATCGCTTTGCTCTTCCGGTACATGATTATTTTGTGGGTATTGATCTCCGACCAATTGGTGGCATTATTTAATTCAACACAGGCGGCCCGGGCAAATGAGCCTGTGAGTCCATAGAATAGAACGACAAACAGGCAGGCGATGGTTCTCATGAATCCTCGCCGGGTAAAGTCCATCGTAAAGCGGGTAATCCGTGGACAAGCCACGCAATTACGTCCGTTGTATGAGTACTTATGTGTCCCGCATATTCCATGAAAGCATCCACACCAAAAGAACGGTCTTGTTGCAGGGCGGATTAAACGCCTTATTTTGTTTTGTGACAAGCACCTTGCGGAGATGCCGTGCAAAAAAGATGCGGGTCGAGTCGATCCATAGAAAACTTTTACCCCGGCAGCGGAACGACAGGCAAAAAACAGGGCGGTTGCCCGCCCGGTTTTTTACTGCCTGTTTTTCCAGCAGCCCCGCTTAAAGCAACGGAACGATCATCAGCGCGACGATGTTGATGATCTTGATCAGCGGATTCACGGCAGGACCCGCGGTATCCTTGTAAGGATCGCCCACGGTGTCGCCGGTCACGGCGGCCTTGTGCGCTTCCGAACCTTTGCCGCCGAAGTTGCCTTCCTCGATATATTTCTTGGCGTTATCCCATGCGCCACCGCCGACGGTCATCGAGATCGCGACGAAGATGCCGGTGATGATGGTGCCGACCAGTACCCCGCCGAGTGCCTGTGCGCCCAGAGTGAGGCCGACGATCACGGGTACGGCGATGGGCAGCAGCGACGGGACAAGCATTTCCTTGATCGCGGCCTTGGTCAGCATGTCCACACAAACGCCGTATTGCGGTTTGCCGGTGCCTTCCATGATGCCGGGTATTTCCTTGAACTGGCGGCGCACTTCCACCACCACTGAACCGGCGGCGCGTCCGACTGCTTCCATACCCATCGCGGCAAACAGGTAAGGCACCATGCCGCCGATGAACAGGCCGATGATGACCATATGGTTGGACAGATCGAAAGTTAATGCGGGGCCGCCGTGCGTTGCGAGCGCGTGGGTGTAATCGGCAAACAGCACCAATGCGGCAAGGCCTGCCGATCCGATGGCATAGCCTTTGGTGACTGCCTTGGTGGTGTTGCCCACCGCGTCGAGCGGGTTGGTGATGTTGCGGATGTTGTCCGGCAGACCGGCCATTTCGGCGATGCCGCCCGCGTTGTCGGTAATCGGGCCGTATGCGTCCAGTGCTACGATGATACCGGCCATCGACAGCATCGAAGTGGCGGCGATGGCAATGCCGTAAAGGCCTGCAAGCTCATACGCTCCCCAGATCGAAATGCAGACTGCCAGCACCGGCGCGGCGGTGGATTTCATCGATACGCCGAGTCCTGCGATCACATTGGTGCCGTGACCGGTGGTGGAGGCTTGTGCGATATGCTGGACAGGGCTGTATTCCGTCGCGGTGTAATACTCGGTGATCCATACCATTGCGGCAGTCAGGCCCAAGCCGATCAAGGAAGCAAGGTAAAGGTTCATCGACGAAACCAGTTCGCCGTTTATGATCACGCCGTCGCCCAGTATCCAGATGGTCACCGGGTAGAACGCGATCACCGCCAGAACGCCGGAAACGACCAGGCCGCGATACAGCGCGTTCATGATCTTGCCGCCCTCGCGGGTGTTGACGAAGAAGGTGCCGATGATGGAAGCGATGATGGAGACGCCGCCCAGTACCAGCGGATAGATCACCGCTTCTGGAGAGCCGCTGATCATCAGTCCGCCCAACACCATTGTGGCGATGATCGTCACCGCGTAGGTTTCGAACAGGTCGGCTGCCATGCCGGCACAGTCACCGACGTTGTCGCCGACGTTATCGGCGATCACTGCGGGGTTACGCGGATCGTCTTCGGGAATTCCGGCTTCGACCTTGCCCACAAGATCGGCACCGACGTCAGCGCCTTTGGTGAAGATACCGCCGCCGAGACGGGCAAAGATAGAGATCAGCGAACTGCCGAAAGCAAGTCCGACCAGCGCATGGGTCGCTTCGGAGCTATTGATATTCATTACCAATGTCAGGAAAGCGTAATATCCGGCCACACCCAAAAGTCCGAGTCCGACTACCAGCAGACCGGTGATCGCTCCGCCCTTGAAGGCGACATTCAGCGCGGCATTGATCCCGTCGTTGGCTGCCTGGGCAGTACGTACGTTGGCTCGCACCGATACGTTCATGCCTATGTATCCGGTTAATCCCGACAGTATCGCTCCAAGTGCAAAACCGACCGCTGTCTGCCAGCCAAGTGCAAAGAATATGGCGACCAGTAGTACTGCACCGACGATGCCTATCGTGGTGTATTGCCGGTTTAAGTAGGCTTGTGCACCCTCCTGCACAGCTGCAGCGATTTCTCGCATCCTGTCGTTTCCGGTAGGTAAGCCAATTATCCATTTGATCGAGAACGCGCCATACAGAATTGCGATAACAGCGCAGAACAATGAGAACCCGAGACCAGCTGACATTTTTACCCTCCCTTAAAGTTGATGCAGTCACACTTACCGTTTTTCGATGAAATCCCAGAATACGATCAACCAACTTCAGGCTGTTAGCATACTTTGGTTTTTAGTTAAGGTCATGGTCTTTTTCTGGGCCCGGAATTCAGTGTTCGGAAACGTCCAGTTGTGAATGATGATTGTAGTGTGGCAGGGCGCGCTATAAGCGACCGATACACAACCTGGCAAATCGCACTAAATAAGATGTTCTAGCTAATGTATAACTCGAAGCGTTTGGTATTTATTGACTTGCATTTGACCTATACTTCCAAAGCGAAAGTGTCGGAGGCGGGGCTTCAAGAAACTGAAGTCCCAAGCAGATAGGGATTTGTCGAAGCAGCTACTGCATAAATAATATTTCCGGGAGATTTTATTATGAAAATAAACTTGCCTGTAACTGACAAGGAATATGTCCTCAAGGAGTCCGACTCCATCGTGACCAAGACCGATCATAAAGGAATCGTCACTTACGCCAACGAGGACTTTATACAAATCAGCGGTTTTGCCAGAGATGAGTTGATTGGCTTTAACCATAATGTCGTGCGTCATCCCGATATGCCGCCTGAGGCATTCGCGGATCTTTGGAAATCGATGAAAGCGGGCAGACCGTGGACCGGGATAGTCAAAAATCGCTGCAAGAACGGCGATTTTTACTGGGTGTTGGCGAATGTCACACCCTACATGGAAAACGGAAAACTGGTCGGCTGCATGTCTGTTCGCAGCAAGCCGAGCAGTGCGCAGGTCCGGGCAGCTGCAGCAGCCTATCGGATGTTCCGTGAAGGCCGGGCAGGGAACTTGATAATCAAGGACGGCAGTGTCGTTCATGCTTTCTGGAGCAAATTCAACCTGGCCAGATTCTGGAAACTCACTATCAAGCTACGCCTGACTGTTGTGATCGCCGTCATGCTGGGCATGTTGATCGCCATAGGTGGCATGGGTTTGATAGGCATGAGCAAATCCAATGCTGAATTGCTCAGCATGTACAAAAACAGTGTGGTCCCCGCGAACAAGCTTTCCAGCATCCAGTCACTGCTGTTAACCAATCGGTTGCGAATTTCAGGTTCGCTGGTAAACCCGTCGCCTGAGGCGATCCAACGGGATACCGCTCAAGTGGAGCTGGATACGGAAAAGATTTCCAAGCTTTGGGACGAGTATCGGTCCAATGAGTACTTGTCAGTTGAGGACGCAAAGCTGCTGGATAAATTTGCCGAATCCGAAAAACTATTTGTGGCTGAGGGATTGGAGCCCGCGATTGAGGCTCTGCGCGCGAACAACATTGCATTGGCCAATAAACTTGTCCTGGAAAAGGTTAACACCCTTTATCTGCCTGTTGGCGAATCCCTTCGGGATCTCATGCAAATGCAAACCGACGATGCACAACGGAGTTATACCCGATCGGTCGAGCATTTTGAAAGCATACGCAATACCGCTATTGCATTGATCTTAGCGGGTGTTGTCCTGGCAACATGGTTGGGAATCGCACTGATTTTTGCGATCACCCGGCCTTTACAGCAAGCGTTAAGGCTTGTGGGCGCGGTTGCGCAGGGCGATTTGACCCAGCATATCGAGGTTAAATCGAAGGACGAGATTGGCATGTTGCTACAAGTACTGAAGGACATGAACGAAAATCTCGCCAGCGTTATAGGGGATGTGCTCAATTCTACCGAGGCCATCACGACGGCTGCCGGGGAAATTACGGTTGGAAATGCCGACCTGTCGTCCCGTACCGAAGAACAAGCCTCCAGCCTTGAGGAGACTGCCTCCAGCATGGAGGAGCTTACTTCCACTGTGCGTCAGAATGCCGAGAACGCCAGGCAAGCCAACCAACTGGCGGGAAATGCATCTGCTGTTGCAATTAAAGGCGGACAGGTCGTCGGTGACGTGGTCAACACCATGGCCTCGATTAGCACCAGTTCCAAAAAGATAGTCGACATTATCAGTGTGATCGAAAGCATTGCTTTTCAGACCAATATTCTGGCGCTTAATGCGGCAGTCGAAGCCGCGCGTGCCGGTGAACAAGGTAGAGGGTTTGCAGTTGTGGCCGGTGAAGTACGGAGCCTTGCGCAACGTTCTGCCGCAGCCGCAAAAGAGATCAAGAGCCTGATTGACGACTCGGTGGGCAAGGTCGATGCCGGCTCGAAACAAGTGGATCAGGCCGGTGCTACGATGACCGAAATCGTACAGGCAGTGAAGCGTGTCACCGACATCATGTCCGAGATCGCGGAGGCTTCCGGCGAACAAAGCGCAGGCATCGAGCAGGTCAATCAGGCCATAGTCCAGATGGATGAAGTCACCCAGCAGAACGCTGCTCTGGTGGAAGAAGCTGCTGCCGCTGCAGAATCAATGCTGGGGCAGGCGAATGTGTTGATGCATGCGGTCAGCATATTCAGGCTGGACGACGGTAGTTCGATGTACCAAGGGGTAGCCAAACCTGCGTCGAGGTCCCCGACCAAGCGTGCAGCCGAAAACAGTACTCCACGTCATCTTAATTCCCGGCTTGCGACTGCCACGGACAGAAGTACACACAAGTTGGCCAATAAAGCCAATGAGGAAAACGACGGCGAATGGAAAGAATTCTAGTACGTTATTTTTCTGGGTTGCCAGCGTTTGCGGTATTTCCGGAAGTCATGTTCGGATGATCAACCTACCGGGAAAACATGACCAACTTTCCTTGCGGCACAAAGGACACTTCCAGTAAGTTATGACAGGCTATTGGCGAGTGCCGCCGCGCCTGCAGCCGCGATCTGACCGTCCTGAAACGAACGGACACCGCTGATTCCCAGGCCGCCAACAACTATTTCATCTTTCAACAGTGGTACACCACCCTCGGCGGGGATGACACCGGGCAGGGCAAGATGAATGAGCCGGCCGCTGAGCACGGCATCTTCCGATGTTTTTGTCGGGCGCTGGAAAGCGGCGGCGGCATGCGCTTTGAGTATCGCGGTATCGATGCTGCCGAACTGGGTGTCGTGACTGCGCTCCAGATAGAGCAGGTGGCCGCCATCATCCACCACGGCAATCACAACTTTCCAGTTGTTGGCGCGCGCTTCCGCTTCAGCGGCTAAAGCTATCCGCTTGGCGTCTTCGAGCGTCAGGATGGGCTTGTCGGCCATGTTTATTTCACGCCCATTTAATTATTGCTCAGGGCGGCAAATATCTTGTCGCGTATGCTTTCTACGCTGCCGCTACCCGGGATGATGATGCACTTGGGTGCATTTGCATCGCCGGACTTTTGCCAAGCGGAGTAGTACTCGACCAATGGTTGGGTCTGGTCGTGGTAAACGGCGAGGCGCTTTATGACGGTATCTTCAACATCGTCGGGGCGCTGAACCAGATCTTCGCCGGTGACATCATCTTTTCCCTCGACTTTGGGCGGGTTGAATACCACATGATAAGTGCGACCGGAGGCGAGATGCACACGCCTGCCGCTCATGCGCTCGACGATAGAGCTGTCGGGCACCTGGATTTCAACCACAAAATCAATTTGAACACCGCTGTCCTTCAACGCCTGTGCCTGCGGGATGGTGCGGGGGAAACCGTCAAACAGGAAACCATTAGCGCAATCCGGTTCCTTGATGCGTTCTTTCACCAGGCCGATGATGATGTCATCGGAAACCAGGTTTCCGGCATCGATCACTTTTTTTGCCGCGAGGCCCAGTGGAGTGCCAGCCTTGGCTGCTTTGCGCAGGATGTCCCCGGTAGAGATCTGCGGGAAGTTATATTTCTCTATGATGTAGTTTGCCTGCGTGCCTTTGCCTGCGCCCGGCGGTCCCAGCAATATCAGTCTCATGTTATTTTCTCCCTGTTTGATGCCTCAAAAATCTTCCGCGCTTCGTGCAGATCCTGCTCGGTATCGACCCCGGATGGGGGAGCTTGTTCGGTAACAAATACGCCAATCTTGTAGCCATGATACAACGCGCGCAATTGTTCCAGTGATTCGAATTGTTCGATTGCTGCCGGTGCGAGTTGCCCGAATGCGCGCAGAAAGCTGGAGCGGTAGGCATAGATTCCGATATGGCGCAGTAGCGGTAGTCCATCGGGCAGGGCTTGTTGTTGTGCGAAAGCGTCACGCGGCCAGGGGATGGGAGCTCGGCTGAAATACAGCGCATTGGCGTTTTTATCCAGCACTACCTTGACGATGTTGGGGTTGCGCATCGCCGCCTCATCATGGATCGCGTGGCAGGCGGTGGCGATGGCGCATTCCGGATGGTTGTGCAGGTGATCTGCCACGGCACGGATCAGATCCGGCGGGATCAGAGGTTCGTCTCCCTGCACGTTGACCACGATAGTGTCGTCCGGCCAGTCTTGCTGTTCTGCCACTTCGGCGATTCGATCGGTGCCGCTGGCGTGACTTTCTTTGGTCATGCAGGCTTTGAAGCCGTACTCGTGTACGACGTTGGCGATCGCGTGGTGATCGGTGGCGATCCAAATCTGCTGGGCACCGCTCAGTGTGGCCTGTTCAGCAACCCTGATCACCATCGGTTTGCCGGCAATCGGCAACAGGGGTTTGCCCGGCAGGCGGGTGGAGGCGTGTCGTGCAGGTATCACGACTTGGAAGCTGGTCATCGAAGGGCTTCGACTTCTTCCGCAGTCATTTTGCGGGCCTCGTCGGCCAGCATCACCGGAATGTCGTCTTCGATCCTGAAGGCCAGCCGGTCTGCCTTGCAGATTAGTTCCTGTGCGGCTTTCTGAAAGACAAGCGGGGATTTGCACAGTGGACAGACGAGGATATCAAGCAGTTTGGCGTCCATAGGTTTCTATCTTCCTCTGTATCAGGTCAAGTAAAGCGGGATCAAGTTGGGCATCGACTCGTAACACCCAGAATCGTGCATCGGCGAATGCAGCGCATTTTACCGCATCTTTTTCGGTCATGAGTATCGCATCGCAATCGGCAAACTCAAGGTCTGCTGCGCAATAGGGATGGTGGTCGGGGAAGTCATGCGGGGTAAAAGCGATACCGAGCTTTTGGAGGTGCTTGAAATAGCGTTGCGGATGACCTATGCCGGCTACTGCGTGGGTTTTTGAGTGTTTAAAATGGTCTGCAGAAACTGACTGATGGGGGTTGAGCAGGTTATGGAAAACCTCCCCGGACAGGCTCATCACAAACTGCCCGGAATCAGTTTCTCCGCCATTAATAACGACCGCATCAACCGTTTTTAAACGCGATACCGGTTCACGTAAAGGTCCGGCGGGAAGCAGCCAGCCGTTACCGAACCTACGTGCACCATCAACGACTGCGATCTCGACATCGCGACGCAAGCGGTAATGTTGCAAGCCGTCATCGCAAAGGATGACATCGCATTCCGGATGGTTCTGCATCGCAGCATGAGCGGTAGTAGCTCGATCTTTTCCGACCCACACAGGGCACAAATTGCGCCTGGCCATCAACAATGGCTCATCTCCGGAAAGCTGCGCGTCGCTATTGGTGTTGACCTGTTGCGGAGGCGAATTTCGTTTTTTACTGAAGTGGGCAGTTTGAATGTTTTGGGTATAGCCGCGGCTGATGATGAGGGGGTGCATGCCCCGTTCGATGAATTTCTGTGCCAGGGCGAGCGTGAGCGGGGTCTTCCCGGTTCCTCCGACAGTGATGTTTCCGACCACAACTACCGGAAGCAACAATTGCTCGCTGGCTAGCATGCCGTTCTGATACATCGCATGGCGCAATGCCACCAGCGCGCGAAAGAACAGGCTGACCGGGACAAGAATCAGGTGCAGTTTGGTGGTTCGGTACCAGTGGTTTTCCAGCCAGCGCACTTTACTTGGGCTGGCTCTGAGTAGTGAAGGTGATGCGTCCAATGCCCGCCTGTCTGGCGGCTTCCATGATGTTGATGACCGACTGGTGCGGCGCTTTTGCATCGGCATTGATAACGATAGTTGGGTCGGTTTGGCTTCCCGCGGCATTCTTGAGTTCGATTGCCATCGCATCTACGCCGGTGTACGCGACGCCCTGCTGATTGATCGCATAATGTTCTGATGCATCTACAGAAACCTGGATGGGTTGTGCTTGGGCGGCTGCTTCAACTCCACCCGCCTCGGGCAGATTGATTTTCAGTTCTGAGAACTTGGCGTAACTGGTTGTGACCATCAGGAATATCAGGATGACCAGCAAAACATCTATCAGCGCGATCAGGTTGATTTCAGGTTCTTCTCGGCTCAGCCCACGTTGAAAGTTCATGGCGTTAGCCCTTGCGCTGACCGTGTACGATCTCGACCAGTTTGATTGCCTTCTGCTCCATTTCGATAGTCAGGCTGTCTACCCTGGCACGGAAATGGCGATAGAAGATCATGCTCGGAACCGCTACTATCAATCCGAAGGCTGTGTTGTACAGAGCAACGGAAATTCCATGTGCAAGAATAGCCGGATTGTTGCCCGCCGGATTTTGTGAACCGAAGATCTCTATCATGCCGACCACGGTGCCAAACAGGCCCAATAAAGGGCTGATGGATGCGATCGTGCCCAGAGCGGACAGGAAACGGTTCATGTCATGCGAGACCGCCCGCCCGGCTTCCTCTATGGATTCTTTCATCACCTCGGGCGTACTTTTGATGTTCTTGAGTCCGGCAGCAAAGATAAGCCCCAGCGGGGAGCCATTGGCAAGCTTGGTCAACATGCCGTCACTGATTCCTCGGTTAGTGAGTTCTTTGACGACCTCTTCGAGAAGAGTGGGTGGTACGATGCGCTTACCGCGTAAATAAAGCAGGCGTTCTATTATCAAGCCTACTGCGATGATGGAAGCCAGAATCAAAAACCAGATCGGCCATCCGGCCGCTTCAACGATTGCAAACACGCGGTCTCTCCAATTTGTGTTTAAATTAATTGCGCTTGAAAATTCAGGGCGCAACTGTAACGTGTCATACTTGGTTGAGCAACATTTCTCAGGTAGCGCTTGAAGATAATTTCCCTAAGTCGCCATTTGAAAAGAGTATTTTCTTTTACCCACAAAATCTGTGGATAACTTTGTGGATTATGCTTGGGTATATTGCTTTAATGTACCGTCTTTTAAAGGATTTTGTTAAGTTGCCTATTTTTTAGAGCGGCATTTATATATTAAAAATCAATAAGTTATCGTAAGTTATCGGTTTTGTGGTTTTACAGGTGCTCTGATGTGGCGAATTTCTTGGCTTTGTGGATTATTCTGAGTTGTCAATATGAATCCGAACTTTTTTTACGAAGAAAAGAACCGCGTTTTTACTGTCGGGGAACTTAACTTTTCAATCAAGCAGTTGCTTGAAAATAATATTCCTTTGCTATGGGTGCGAGGCGAAATATCCAATCTGGTGAAAGCAAGCTCGGGTCATTTCTATTTTTCGCTCAAAGACGGTCAGTCGCAAGTTCGATGTGTGATGTTCAGGCACAAAAACCAGTTGCTGAAAGATGTGATTGCCAACGGACATCAGGTGGAAGTATTAGCTGTTGCTACTTTATATGAACAGCGCGGTGATTTTCAGTTGACTGTGGAGCAGATGCGTCCCGCGGGGCTGGGAATGCTATATGAGCGTTTCGAGCGGCTGAAGCAAGTATTACAAAACGAGGGGTTGTTTGCGGCGGAGCGCAAGCGTCCCATACCAGCCTTTCCGAATTGTATCGGTATTATCACTTCGCCCCAGGCCGCAGCACTTCGTGATGTGCTCACCACACTGAAAAAACGATTGCCATCCGTGCCGGTGGTGTTATATCCCGCGCCTGTCCAGGGGACGGGGAGTGCAGAACAAATTTCACAGGCGATTGCGATAGCTAATCGAAGAGCCGAGTGCGATGTACTAATTGTTTGTCGGGGTGGCGGCAGTATCGAAGACTTGTGGGCATTTAATGAAGAAACCGTCGCACGCGCGATTGCGGCAAGTGTAATTCCTGTCGTCAGCGGCATCGGCCATGAGACGGATTTTGCAATCGCCGATTTCGTGGCCGACGAACGCGCCCCAACACCCACCGCCGCAGCACAACGGGTCGCCCCGGATCGTCATGCTTTGCACAGGGAGTTGAAAGATCAGGCGCAGCACCTGCAACGGGCGCAACGCAACCGATTGCAGAATGCGATGCAAACTGTGGACTATCTGCAGCGCCGTTTGGTGCATCCTTCCCAGCAGCTGGGGCGCCAGACCCAGTTGCTGGATCAGTTCCAGCAGCGCCTGCAGCGCGCCTTTGCATACCGCAAGCAACACCAGCATTGGCAATGGCAATCGCTTGTGCAGCGGCTGCGTGCCGCAAGCAGTGATTTCACGAACCTTTATGACAGGCAGGCTAACTTGGTACAGCGTTTGGATAAAGCGATGCACACGGGGCAGTCACGACGAATGGCTCTTGTGGAAAAGGCTGCGCAGCATTTGGGCATGCTTGACCCTAAACAGGTGCTGGAGCGGGGTTATAGTATCGTTCAAGATGAGAACGGTAGCGTGGTTTCGGATGCGGGGAAACTTGTGGTGGGTGAAGAGTTGCGGATAGTCTTTGCCAGGGGGTGGGCGCGCGGTGAAGTTAAAGAGGTGAAAAGTAAGTAATGACTGAAAGGCGGGATTGTTGGGAAGTTGATGCGTATTTTTGGGTGAAACGCAGGACTTTCGAAACACTGGTTGTTCTTGACTTGGCTTTGCTGGGTTATCATGCCGAGCCCTGAATGCTTTACTTTTGCAACAAGTTGCATGGCTCACATTTCATGACATCCAATAATCCTCTCGATCTTCCGCCGTTAATAAGCGCACACGGCACTGTCCGTCTGCCCGGTTCCAAGAGCATCTCAAATCGTGTGCTGCTTCTGGCGGCATTGGCCGAAGGCGCAACTGAAGTACTCGACCTGCTGCATTCCGACGATACGGAACGTATGCTGGATGCGCTGCATTTGCTCGGGGTGAAGATCGAATCGTTGGGAGATAACGCCTATCGCGTTCACGGCTGCAGTGGCAATTTTCCGGTAAAGTCAGCGAAACTGTTTCTTGGTAATGCGGGAACGGTATTTCGTCCGCTGACCGCCGCGTTGGCCATTATGGGTGGCGACTATGAATTGTCCGGTGTGTCCAGAATGCACGAGCGTCCCATTGGCGACTTGGTGGACACTTTGCGCCAGCTAGGCGCGAATATCACCTATCTGGGCAGCGAGGGATTCCCGCCATTGCGGATTTCGCCAGCGATGCTGGCAGGAGACGTTGTGCAGGTGCATGGCGACGTGTCCAGCCAATTCCTTACTGGCCTGTTGATGGCGCTGCCCCTGTTTGGGAGGACTGTGAGCATTGAAGTGGTCGGTGAACTGATCTCCAAGCCATATATAGAGATCACGCTGGCAATGATGGCGCGTTTCGGTGTGAAAGTGGACAGGCAGGGATGGCAACGCTTTGTTGTTTTCGGCGGGCAGCGCTATCAAAGCTCCGGCACGATCTATGTAGAAGGCGATGCGTCGTCAGCCTCGTATTTTCTTGCAGCAGGCGCGTTAGGCAAGGGGCCGGTGCGCATTGAAGGCGTGGGTAGCGAAAGTATCCAGGGTGATGTGCGCTTTGCCGAAGCGCTTGAAAAGATGGGTGTGCATATTGAGCGGGGTGCGAACTGGATGGAGGCTTCTGCCCCGAAGGGCGTCAAACTGAAAGCAATCGATCTGGACTGTAATCACATTCCCGATGCGGCTATGACGCTTGCCGTCGCTGCACTCTTCGCCGAAGGTGCCACCATTCTGCGCAACATCGCCAGCTGGCGCGTCAAGGAAACCGACCGCATTGCTGCAATGGCGACCGAATTACGCAAGTTGGGGGCAACAGTAGAAGAGGGTGATGACTACATTCGCATCACACCGCCGCTACAGATCAAGCGCGCGGCAATTGATACCTACGACGACCACCGTATGGCGATGTGCTTCTCGCTTGCGGCATTCGGCGCCGAGGGGATTCGTATAAACGAACCCGGGTGTGTGGCCAAGACTTTCCCTGAATATTTCGCTGCATTTGCCAGTGTTACGCAAGCAGTACCTGTAATCGCCATTGACGGACCCTCCGCTTCGGGAAAGGGGACTGTGGCACAACGCGTCGCAGCCAAACTTGGTTACCACTTTCTTGATAGTGGTGCGTTGTACCGTTTGCTTGGAGTCGCGGCTGTGAAACGTGGCATAGCTCTTGATGCGGAGTCGCAATTGGCGGAATTGGCAAGGGAAATCGATATCCGTTTTGAAGGTGAGAATATTTGGCTGGATGGCGTATCGGTAGGAAATGAGTTGCGTACCGAGCAGAGTGGGGCTGTTGCCTCCAAGGTGGCAGCATTGCAGAAGGTACGCGCTGCTTTACTGGACAGGCAACATGCTTTCCGTCGAGCGCCGGGGTTGGTGGCAGATGGTCGGGACATGGCTTCCGTGGTATTTCCGGATGCAGTGCTGAAGGTATTTTTGACGGCTAGCGCCGAGGCGCGTGCTGAACGGCGATATAAGCAGTTGAAAGAAAAAGGAATGGATGCTAATATCGCCGCCCTTTTGCTGGATATCCGTGCACGCGATGAGAGAGATACTCAGCGCAGTACGGCTCCCCTGCAAATGGCGTCGGGAGCAAAATTGCTGGATACCACAACTCTGAATATTGAGCAGGCGGTACAGGCAGTATTGTCACGTTATCTCGGCGAAACGCAATAGAATCAGGCTCTGTCCTTCCCACAGTCGGGCAGTAATTTTAACTAACCTCAGTGTATAACTTACGAGTTCTGCATTGAATTTATTCTTTTAGGTATATCCGATGAACGCAACCGCAACCGCAGTACAAGACACCGATAGTTTCGCAGCAATGTTTGAAGAAAGCTTGACGCGCAAAGAGATGCGCGCTGGCGAATTGATCACCGCGCAAGTTGTGCGCGTAGAACATAGTGTAGTGGTGGTGAATGCAGGACTGAAGTCCGAAAGTTTGATTCCTATCGAGGAATTCCTTGATGCCCAGGGTGTGATAGAGGTTGCTGCAGGAGATTTTGTCACTGTTGCGATCGAGTCACTGGAAAATGGTTATGGCGAGACCAAACTGTCGCGTGAAAAAGCCAAGCGATTGGCGGCATGGCATGATCTTGAAGTGGCCATGGAAGAAGGCAAGATCGTAGAAGGTTATGTTAGCGGTAAGGTAAAAGGCGGGCTGACCGCCATGGTCAATGGTATCCGTGCTTTTCTTCCTGGTTCTTTGGTGGACATACGCCCAGTCAAGGATACAACCCCATATGAAAACAAGAATATGGAGCTGAAGGTCATTAAGCTGGATCGCAAGCGCAACAATGTGGTTGTTTCCCGTCGTGCTGTGCTTGAGGAAAGCATGGGTGCTGATCGCGAGGCAATCATGGAGAACCTCAAGGAAGGTGCAGTTGTAAAAGGTATCGTCAAGAATATTACTGATTACGGTGCGTTTGTTGATCTGGGTGGCATTGACGGCCTGTTGCACATCACCGATCTTGCATGGCGCCGTGTGAAGCATCCTTCGGAAGTTTTGAATGTGGGTGACGAAGTCGAAGCGAAGATCCTCAAGTTTGATCAGGAGAAAAATCGCGTTTCACTGGGTATCAAGCAAATGGGCGACGATCCATGGAATGGCTTGGCGCGTCGTTATCCGCAAGGAACGCGCATGTTCGGCAAGGTGACAAACCTGACCGACTACGGTGCATTCGTTGAGATCGAGCAGGGCATTGAAGGCCTGGTGCACGTATCGGAAATGGACTGGACGAACAAGAACGTACATCCGTCCAAAGTGGTTAGCCTCGGTGACGAAGTGGAAGTGATGATTCTGGAGATCGACGAAGCGCGTCGCCGTATTTCACTGGGCATGAAGCAATGTCAGTCTAACCCTTGGGATGATTTTGCGATCAACCACAAGAAGGGCGACAAGGTAAAAGGCGCCATCAAGTCTATTACTGATTTTGGTGTGTTCATCGGTTTGGATGGTGGGATCGATGGTCTGGTGCATCTTTCAGATCTATCTTGGAGTCAACCTGGCGAAGAGGCGGTGCGTAGTTATAAGAAGGGTGACGAGCTCGAGGCTGTGGTGTTGGCGATCGACGTGGAGCGTGAGCGTATATCCTTGGGTATCAAGCAGTTGGAAGGCGATCCATTCGGTGGATTTGCTTCCAGCCATGAGAAAGGTGCAGTCGTTACCGGTACAGTCAAATCGCTTGATGCAAAAGGTGCGGTGATAGCTCTGGACGGCGATGTCGAGGCATATCTGAAATCTTCCGAAGTGTCAGCAGACCGTGTGGAGGACATCCGCAATCACCTCAAGGAGGGGGATAGTGTGACGGCGGTGATTACCAATGTGGATCGCAAAAATCGCGGTATCAATCTTTCGATCAAAGCATTAAGCAAAACAGAAGACGCTGCTGCGATGCAGAAACTTTCAGCTGAAAGCAATTCGAATGCTGGCACTACAAATCTGGGCGCATTACTTAAAGCCAAGATGAGCGGTAGCAAAACTGAATCTTGATTTGAGGTATCCAGATGATTCGTTCTGATTTAATCGCAAAACTAGCCGAACTGCATCCCAAATTGCTGGCTAAGGATGCAGAGCTTGCTGTGAAAGTGATTCTGGATTCGTTATCTTCCACGCTCTCGCGTGGGGGGCGTGTCGAGATACGCGGTTTCGGCAGCTTTGCATTAAATTATCGCCCACCACGACAGGGGCGAAATCCAAAGACCGGTGACAAAGTAAAGGTGCCCGCGAAATATGTGCCTCACTTTAAGGCGGGCAAGGAGTTGAGAGAGCGAGTCTGTGAGCACAAATCCTGACAGGTACTGAAACAGCTTGAATGGCGGCATATCGCGAGGTATAGCCGCCATTTTTTATGCTATCGTTACAAAGGTCTTTACGGGGTGTGTCATGCATTATTTCTATTGGTTTATTAGGGGTGTGTTGTTTCTGGCATTGCTGGGTTTTGCCGTTAAAAATGGCGAGCAGATAACGTTGCGATATTTTCTCGGCTATGAGTGGCAACTGCCGCTGGTACTTGCTTTGCTGATTTTTTTCGGAGCAGGTGCGGCATTTGGCGTGTTGGCGATGTTTGGCAAGGTTCTTCGCCAGCGTCGTGAAATAGTACGATTGGAAAGAGATATCCGGGTAAAGAACAAGCTCGCCGGAGTCGGCGATACACAAAAAATCCCCATTCAACCCTCTTGATACAGAAATCTGCTATGGAATTCGAATTATGGATGCTATTGGTTTTCCCGCTGTTTTTTGGCATGGGGTGGCTGGCTGCGCGTATTGATATCAAGGAGTTGCTTTCTGAGTCTAGTGTGCTTCCCCAATCATATTTTCAGGGCCTGAATTTTTTGCTGAATGAACAGCAAGACAAGGCTATTGAAGCATTCATAGAGGTGGTCAAGATCGACCCCCAAACCGTAGAGTTGCACTTTGCACTGGGCAGTCTGTTTCGCAGGCGTGGCGAAGTTGATCGAGCACTTCGTATGCACCACAATCTGGTGGATAGAGTCGATCTGGATGACAACAAACGACAGCAGGCGATTTTTGAGTTGGCCCAGGATTATCTGAAAGCCGGGATTCTGGATCGTGCGGAGAGTTTGTTCAGCGAATTGGAGGCATCGCCATATTCCAAACAGGCACTTGAATTTTTGCTGGAGTTGTATCAGAAAGAGCATGACTGGCTCAAGGCAATCTCGGTCACGCAACGTCTGGAAAGCGTGTCTGGACAGCAATACGGCAAGCAGGCATCGTTCTTTTACTGTGAACTTGCTAGTGAGGAAATATCACAAAAAAACATGTCGGGTGCGCGCGAACATTTGCAACAAGCCTTGCATGTCTACCCGAACGCTGTGCGTGCATCGATGATGCTGGGCGATATGGAAGCGGGCGAAGAAAAATACGAGGCGGCATTGGGTATATGGAAGAACATCGAAAATCAGGATGCTCAATATCTGCCTTTAGTGGCCGAGCGCATACTCATGGCATATCGCGCACTGGATCGCCAGATTGATGGTATTGCCCTGTTACGCGATTATCTAGGCAAGTATCACTCGCTGGATTTATTGAATGTTGTGTTTGACGGTGTGCTGAAAAACGATGGCCCCGCCGCAGCATACAAGTTAGTGCGTGACGAACTGGAACGTTCACCGACATTGCTGGGTCTGGATAAATTGCTGGAGGCAAGATTGCTGGAAGTTTCGATGGAACACCGTGCAGACGTTGAGCTTGTTAAGGATCTTGTTCATAAACGGACACGTAATCTGGCCGCATATCATTGTTCAAACTGTGGGTTCAAGGCACGACAATTCTATTGGCATTGCCCGGCTTGCCATGCATGGGACAGTTATTCACCCCGCCGTAATGAGGAAACTGGGACGCAGGTATGAGTGAAGTGACAGATCCGAAAATTATTGTTGCACTGGATTATCCGGCGGCTGCACCTGCAATAGCGCTGGTTGAAAGATTGCAGCCATCGCTGTGCAGGTTGAAAGTCGGCAAGGAGTTATTTACCGCATGCGGCCCGGATTTACTTGAAAAGTTTATGCGTAGCGGGTTCGATGTATTCCTTGATTTGAAGTTTCACGATATTCCGAATACGACAGCGCAGGCTTGTAAAATTGCGGCAAGTTTGGGCGTGTGGATGGTCAATGTCCATTCGTTGGGTGGGCGTAAGATGCTGGAGCAAGCGCGTGAAGCGATAACCGGCAGTGTACGGCAGCCAAAGTTGATCGCCGTGACACTTCTGACCAGTATGACGCAGCAGGATCTCGTTGATTTGGGCATCAACGCCACTCCGGCTGAAATGGTTTTGCGCCTTGCGATTCTGGCCCGTGATAGCGGCCTGGATGGCGTCGTTTGTTCCGCACAAGAGGCGGCATTGCTGCGCGAACATTGTGGCGAAGAATTTTGTCTGGTGACCCCTGGGATCCGTCCCTTGCAAGCTAGCCTGGACGATCAATCCAGAGTAATGACCCCCAAAGCCGCCCTGGATGCGGGTTCCAGTTACCTTGTGATCGGTCGCCCCATCACTCAAGCGACAGATCCGCTGCAAGTCTTACTTGATATCAATAAAGAACTGGAAGGAGCATCCATGAACCAATCAAGCGGAGCGCATGCATGAAAACATTACCTGAGTTTTCAAACGCAAAAATACTGATTGTCGGCGATGTAATGCTGGATAGGTATTGGTTTGGTGATGTCAATCGCATCTCACCGGAGGCACCAGTGCCCGTTCTCAAGGTGGATCGTGTTGAAGAGCGGCCGGGTGGCGCCGCCAACGTGGCACGTAATATTGCTGCTATGGGTGCTCATGCAACGCTGCTTTCTGTTGTTGGAAACGACGAGGCGGGCGCATGTCTGGAGAGGCTGCTCAATGAACACCATAACCTTAATGCGCTGCTGCATCGCGACGATACAATTTCAACGATTATCAAGTTAAGGGCGATTGCAAGACATCAGCAATTGCTGCGTATCGATTTTGAAACCCTGCCTAGCCATGAAGTACTGAAAGCCAAACTTGCCGATTTCCACGCCAAGTTACATCAGGCGGATGTCGTGATTCTTTCTGATTATGGAAAAGGCGGTTTGGCACACATCGCTGAAATGATAGAGTCAGCGCGTGCAGCAGGAAAACCCGTGCTGGTCGATCCCAAGGGGGATGATTACGCACGATACAGTGGAGCAACGTTGTTGACCCCCAATCGCAGCGAATTTAGGGAAGTAGCCGGCAGTTGGAAAGATGAGGCTGAACTTAACAGGAAAGCGGAAAAACTGCGTGCCGAACTTAAGCTGGATGCGCTACTGGTGACTCGCAGTGAGGATGGTATGAGTTTGTATCGTGCCAATGATGTGGTGCATGAACCGACTCAAACACGGGAGGTGTTCGACGTAAGCGGGGCGGGAGATACTGTGATAGCAACCTTGGCGGTTATGTTGGCAAGCGGCGCAACACTACCGGATGCAATGAGCATTGCAAATCGTGCCGCGGGTATTGTAGTTGGTAAATTGGGAACCGCGGTCGTCAGTCGCGAAGAGATCATTCAGGATATGGGGTTGTAGAGGTATATCGAGTCCCCGTAGGCATAACATAAGGAGAATTCATGTATTACATCGTTACCGGTGCTGCCGGGTTCATTGGTTCAAATTTGGTTAAAGCCCTGAACGAGCGGGGGGAGAAGAATATCATCGCGGTTGACCACCTGAAGAATGCTGACAAATTCAAGAACCTGGTTGACTGCGAGATTGCTGATTTTCTGGACAAGGAAGATTTCCTGATCAAGTTGCAGGAAGGTTTCTTTGATGGATTGGTCAGTGCCGTACTTCATCAGGGAGCCTGTTCCGACACAATGGAAACAGACGGGCGATACATGATGGAAAACAATTACCAATACACATTAGAGTTGCTGAATTATTGCCAGAGTGAAGAAATACCATTTCTTTATGCGTCTTCGGCCTCTGTATATGGTGGTGGAGGCGTGTTCAAGGAAAGCCGGGAATATGAGTCACCTCTCAACGTCTATGCCTATTCCAAATTCCTGTTTGATCAGATCGTACGGCGCCGCTGGCACAAGCGTGGTGCGCAGATAGTCGGGTTACGTTATTTCAACGTTTATGGTCCGCGAGAGCAACACAAGGGGCGTATGGCTTCGGTTGCATATCACTTTTTCAATCAGTATCGTGCAGATGGAAAGGTGAAGCTGTTCGAGGGCTGTGACGGTTATGCCAATGGCGGGCAATTGCGCGACTTCGTATCAATCGAGGATGTGGTTAAGGTCAATATGTATTTTCTCGATCATCCCCAGCAAGCAGGGATATTCAACCTTGGCACAGGACAGGCGCAAAGTTTCAATGATGTGGCTGTAGCGACCATAAATACACTCCGTCAGGCTAAGGGTGAAAGTACATTAAGTCTCGAAGAGTTGCATCAAAAAGGGATTATTAGTTACATCCCCTTTCCGGAAGCGCTTCGAGGTAAATACCAAAGCTATACTCAGGCAGATATTGGAGCGCTTCGAGATGCTGGTTATCAAGAGCCTTTCCTGACTGTTGAACAGGGTGTGGCAAGGTACGTGGATCAGATGTTGAAAGCGTCGTCGTAAAGTTGTTCCATTGAGAGAGAAATAATGTTTTCCGGCATAGAAAATTTTGTTGGCAATACCCCACTGGTTCAGTTGAAGCGCATAACTGGAAACTCAAGCAATATTCTGTTGGCTAAACTGGAAGGCAACAATCCTGCCGGATCGGTTAAAGACAGGCCGGCGTTATCCATGATTGTCCGTGCCGAACAGCGCGGTGAGATCAAACCTGGTGACACATTGATTGAAGCTACCAGTGGAAATACCGGCATCGCGTTGGCGATGGCTGCGGCAATACGCGGTTATAAGATGATACTGGTCATGCCGGAGAACCAAAGTGTAGAGCGGCGGCAGACGATGCGCGCATTCGGCGCGGAACTGGTGTTGACCGCGAAGGAAGGTAGTATGGAGCTGGCACGCGATACTGCTGAAAAGCTGCGCGAAGAGGGGAAAGGGATAATTCTCGATCAATTCTCCAACACCGACAACCCGCTTGCCCACTATGAAGGTACGGCTCCGGAAATTTGGCGTGATACCGATGGAAAATTAACGCACTTTATTAGCAGTATGGGTACCACAGGCACTATTATGGGATGCTCGCGCTTTTTCAAAGAGATAAAGCCTGAGATACAGATTGTCGGAGTGCAACCGGAAGAAGGTGCTCAGATACCCGGCATCAGAAAATGGCCTATTGCATACATGCCAAAGATATTCGACGGCAAGAATGTGGACAGATTGGAGTATGTCAGCCAGCATGATGCGGAAGAAATGACTCGCCGTATGGCGCGAGAAGAGGGGATTTTTTGCGGCATTTCATCCGGGGGGGCGTTGGTCACGGCGTTGAGGATTTCAAAGCAGATTGAGAATGCGGTAATAGCATTTATCGTTTGTGATCGCGGTGACCGGTATCTTTCGACGGGCATCTTTCCAGAATGACTACTCATATCTGAAAAAACTTAGGTATCTTACATACCAATTCAGAATTGGAATCCTTTATGTGCGGAGAAGTGATATTTTGTAAAAGGCCTGTTCAGCTATTGGTATTGCTTATTGCTACTTTAATATTGAACGATACGCATGCGCAAGATGAAATATCTGCAAGCGGAGGAACATACAATAAAGCGGCTAAGCCTGCCAGTTTGGATAATTCTGTTTCTCGCAAATCACATCTATTTTCAAATCCAGACAGGATATCCGTAAGGGTTGAATCTGGCTTGGCGAAGTATCCATTGCCCGGAAAAGCAGCAACGGGAGAAAATGCCAAAAGATTTGGCGGACTCTCATTGGTTCTTTCGACAGAACTTTCCATTCCTCAAAATCAATCATCAACACCAGGTGACGAGGTAGGCGGTGTCGTTGTTCAAAAACCTGATGTGAATGGCACAGTCAATAATAACAAGGCATTGAGTGAGTTGAATGCGCAGATTGCTTCGTTGGAGGAAGCAATCGAGGCCCAGAAGATACAGTTGGGTGTCAACTCAATGGGTAAATCATTGCCTGAAAACGATCTTCAGAGCAAAGTGTTGGCTAGCCTGTCGGTCGAAGACAATACTGTTGGGGCTACACAAGACAAGTCGATTTCAAATCTATCGAATGGGAATCGTCTTGTCGCGTCTGAAAAGACTGAACGCAATTCAACCGATCAATCCTCTTCATATATCCAGTCTGGTACTGCCGAAGCAAATACGCTTCCAATGACATTCAACACGAAAGGCCGTTTGGCAATAGGGTCGTTGATTGTGCTACTGACGGCTTGGCTAGGCATTGTCTGGTTACGCAGGGGCAAGACTGAACATATTGTTAATCATGATGGATACCAGGGAGCAGTTGAATCAGATGAGAGTCTGGGTGAGATTCAAGGTTCGGGCTTGATCAATCCGAAAATAATCGAACAAAAGCAAATTCTAAAATTATCGGATGAGGGTCCGAAAGAAAAATTGCAACCGTTATTGCCACCAGAGTACGAAATGCTGGAAGAAGCCGATATATATTTAAGGTTTGGTCATGACAAGCTGGCGGAGGAAGCGCTGAGAGAAGCTATCAAAATCAACCCCAAGAACCCTCAGGCGTATCTGACATTGTTGAGGATTTATTTTTCCCGTGAGGAAACGGATAGTTTTCTTGAACTGGCAAAGCAGGTTAAGTCGTTGGGAGATGAGAGTGTTTGGTCGAGGGTCGCGGAGATGGGCAGAAATCTTGATTCAAATAATTTGCTATATCATTAATCGATCTGCGCAATCTGCGGTCTCGATAGTGCCGGGTTCTGGTCAAAATAGCGTTTAACACCATTCACAATTGCTAGGGCAAGCTTTAATTGATAGTTCTTGTCGTTCAGGTTTTGCTCTTCACGTGGATTGCTGATGAATGCAGTCTCAACCAGAACTGAGGGAATTTCCGGTGATTTCAACACTGCGAATCCTGCCTGTTCCACGTGACCACGATGCAAGTCGTTGATATCACCAAGTTCGCCCAACACATATTTTGCGAGTTTCATGCTGTCATTTATTGTGGCAGTCTGCGAAAGATCAAGCAGTGTGCGAGCAAGATAAGGGTCATTGACGGCAATATTCACACCACCTATCAAATCGGCCTCGTTTTCCTTTTTTGCCAGCCATCGTGCAGCCGTGCTGGTTGCGCCATGTTCTGATAATGCAAATACCGATGAGCCTCTGACATTTGATTTTATGAAGGCATCGGCATGAATGGATACAAAGAGATCGGCATTCATTTTGCGGGCTTTAGATACACGCTTATCCAGTGGAATGAAGTAATCGCCATCTCGTATGAGCATTCCGCGCATGTTCGGCAAATCATCTATCAATTCTTTGACTTTTCTGGCGATAGAAAGGGTGATATTTTTTTCAAGGGAACCTCGCTTTCCGCGCGCACCGGGATCCTCCCCGCCATGCCCTGCGTCAATTGCTATGATCAGGGTGCGTGCTCGTATCTCGGGTTGCCTTGTTGAATCTTTGTTTTGGTTTTGTTCTTCTTGCTTGTACTTATCCAATTCATCACCAAGTGTGAGAGTGCCCGGCCTGGATTTGCCAGCCTCACTTGAAGCCAGAGGGGGAGGGGGATTTCCCCCGGGCTCCTTGATGAGCGCCATCAGGGGATCAATGGGGTGGGCAGGGTAGATGTCCAATACCAGACGATGTCCGTAATCACCTACTGGGTTGAGCGAAAACAGTTGTGGGTTAATTTCATTCTTTAAATCAAAAACCAGGCGAACGACATCTGGTTTGAAGCGTCCAATGCGAACACTGCTGATATACGGGTCACTACGCCCAACTTTTTCTGCCAGTTCACTAAGTGCCGGGTTCAAGCTGACATCCTCCAAATCGATTACCAGCCTATCCGGATTTCCGATAGTGAACATATTGTGACGGATGGGCTTGGGGGATTCGATCGTAAAGCGTGTGTAATCCTCTGCAGGCCATACACGCGTTGCACTGATTGCAATGTCGGCATGTGCGAATGTGTTGCACATGACTAACAAAAAATATAATGAAACTAATGCAATTTTGCTATGCATTGCCTACCCATATTTGAGTTTGCATGGATTGTAGCTTTACGCCCATTCACCAGGATTTCCAGTGAAATTTCAATATCGGCCCCGGGGATATATCCCATGGCTTTATCAGGCCACTCAACAAAGTGCGTGTTGTGCCCATTAAATTCCTCTTGAAACCCTGCGGAGTCCCACTCTGCGGGATACCGGAGGCGATAAAGGTCAAAGTGGTACAAGTCTAACCCAGCGATGTGGTAGGTTTCAACAAGTGTGTACGTGGGGCTTTTTATACGCCCCTTGTAACCTAGAGCGCTGAGGATGCCCCTGACAAGAGCGGTTTTTCCTGAACCAAGATCACCATTGAGATACATGATCATTCCTGGCCTCACAAGCTTTGCCAATTGTTTTGCCAGAGAAGTAGTTGCGATTTCGTCGGCAAGCACCAGGCTGATTCGGCTATCATCGTCGTTATGCAAAAAGAAACTCCTCGACAAGTTGATTATCATGCACTTGCATCAAAAATACGAGCGTGGGGCCATGAGCTAGGGTTTCAGGGGGTGGGCATCTGCGACATCGATTTATCATTGGCTGAAAGTGGCCTGCTGGAATGGCTGGCCCTTGGGAATCAGGGTGATATGGATTATATGGCATATCATGGTACCAAGCGAAGTCGGCCAGCTGAACTTGTCCCGGGAACTTTGCGTGTCATTTCCTTGAGTATGAACTACATGCCATCTGACGTTAGCGATAGTTGGGATGTGTTGAATGATGACGGTCGAGCCTTCATTTCCCGCTATGCATTAGGGCGTGATTATCATAAATTGCTTCGAAAGCGCTTGGCCAAACTGGCAGAAAAAATTCGTGATGAAGTGTCGGATTTCAGCGGAAGAGTGTTCACTGATAGCGCACCGGTAATGGAAGTGGAGTTGGCAAGTAAAGCCGGATTGGGCTGGCGAGGAAAACATACATTGTTGTTGTCGCGTGAGCGCGGTTCATGGTTTTTTCTTGGCGAGATATATTTGAACTTGCCTTTGCCAATTGATACACCGCGAGAAGAGCATTGCGGTACTTGTACTCGATGCCTTGAGGTGTGCCCCACACAAGCAATTATTGCGCCTTATCATTTGGATGCGCGACGCTGTATCTCGTATCTTACGATCGAGCACAAAGGTGCTATCCCCGTTGAGTATCGGTCATTAATCGGGAATCGGGTCTACGGTTGCGATGATTGTCAATTGGTCTGTCCATGGAACAATTTTGCACAAGCAACTGTGGAGCCCGATTTTACTGTGCGTCATCGACTGGATAATGCGTCATTGGTTGAATTGTTTGCATGGGACGAGCACATGTTTATGAATAAACTGGCGGGAAGTGCTATCTACCGTATCGGTTACGAGCAATGGCTCAGAAATATTGCGGTTGCGTTGGGAAATGCGTCGAAAAATGAGACTGTGGTTGGTGCATTGCAGTCTCGTGCCGAGCATTCTTCAGCGACGGTGCGTGAGCACGTTGAGTGGGCCTTGGCGCAGCAGGCTAATAAATAAATCTGTCGCGCAGTGAGCTTCCCTCGGTTTTTCGTCTTCCAAGAAGTGGCGTTCATGCTACCAGCTTTTCTTTCTGCTGAGCAATAAGCCAGTCTTCCAGAAACTTCATTGGTGACTTGTAGCCCAGTGTCGAGTGTTGCCGTTTCCGGT
>JBGSKJ010000154.1:0-21807 GCA_041741275.1 Gallionella sp. | reverse complement strand
CGGCGGCATAGAGCGTGTTCTACTTTGAGCCGGGTCCTAAACGCCAATTTCGGCGCAGGCTAACATGAGCGCAGCGAATGTTAAGCGCAGCGGCCGAAGCCAAAATTGGCTGGCGGAATATGTGAACAAGGCAAACAACGGTGGCATAGAGCGTGTTTTGTTATAGGATTGAGGAGCGAGGATTGAGAATAGAGGGAAAAACTAACAGCGGAGTGGCGGATTTTCTTCGGTCCCCGATCTTGAATCCTGAATCCTGATTTCCAAACATGCTGACACTACCTCTCGAACCGACTGACGACCTGGCCGATCCGGCTTTCAAGGATGCGGCCAGTTGCGCGAAATGGCTGGCACAACTGCAGTTGACCAATCTGCAACCGGCGCACAGCCAGCTGCTCATCCAGCTCAACGAATTCAACCGCTACCCGATGCGCGGCCTGGATCGTCTTGACACGCTGGAACAGCTGCGCGAGACCATAGCCTATGTTCAGGATAGCTACGCCAAAAAACTGACCGCCAAACCGCTGCCGCTGAATGACAGCGAGATGACAGTGCTGGTCGCCATCGTGCAACTCTGGCAGGCGCTGGTATTGTGCTATCGGCGTTGCCTGCAGGCCCATATCGCCGGGGACAAGCAACTGGCCCAGCAGGGCGCCTTGATATGCCAACGCTGCCTGCTCTACAGCGGGCTGGCGATCTTCGAACACTTGCGCAGCGGTTACGAATTCGATCCGAAACTGTGGCATCAATTGCATGAGCTGTACGCGTTCGCCGAACAGCACGGGCTGGAACTCGCCGAAGTTCCGGATCCGCTGAATATCGCCCAACCGCGCGGCTGCTGCCAGAGCATCTATGTCAAAACCCTGCTTGCCTGTTATGCGCGTCCCGCCGAGTTGAACCGGTCACAGCTGCAGTTGCTGGACGGCTGGCTGTCGCAATGGAGTTCCACTGTGACCGTGGAGCGCAGCTACACCAGCAGCAAAGGGGACGCTCAGCCGCTCGCAACCGACCTGGCCAGCACTCATGGTTTGCGGCCTGTCCAGCACAGCACGCACAACGCGACCAGCCGCTACATAGCGATGGTCCCATTGAGCAAGTTGCTGCGCGTAAAGACGATATTGTTGCAGCAGGGCCAGAACCCGCAACAGTTGAAACTTGGCGACAATTGCACCGCCAACAACTGCATCGAGTTCCTCACTTTTTTGCATCAGGGCTGGTGCGAAGAGCACAACACGCGTTTTGGCGAACGACATCAGGCCGAGCACCGGACACAACTCTGCCACCAGGCGGAAGATATTTACGCGCAGCTGTCCGGTCAACCGCACAAACAACCCGGCAGCTATGGTGCCAAGGATACACCGCCACGCAATCAAACCGAATCCCCGGGCAGAGTGCTGCGCGATTCCCCCGGTCAGGTGCATGCCGAGAAGGGATCACAGCCGGAAACCTGGCAGTTTGAAAACGAAAGCATCCTGGGCGCGCGGCTCACCCGCGAGGATGTATCCGGCGGACGCCTGAACTACAACCAGCTGGTCGCCTTGCGCCCCATCGACGAACCAACCTCTGCTCCCGGTGCCACGGCGTGGATACTGGGCGCCACGACATGGGTTAACGTGGCACGCACCGGACAGCTGCGGATCGGCGTGCGCTATCTGCCCGGCGCTGCTGAAGCTATCCGCATCCGCATCACTGGTGCGGGCAGCGACGCTATGGACAACAATCTTCCGGCATTCCTGTTGCAGGCGGTTCCCGCACTCAAGACCCCACCCAGCCTGATCCTTCCGCGCGGCTGCTTCCAACCGGATCGCGTGGCGGAGATCGTGCATCTGAACGCTGGAGATCAGCAGGTAAAAATGGGCTTCTGCGTGGAGCGCGGACTCGACTACGAGCGCGTCAGCTTTACACCGGTTTGACAATGGAAATACTGGACCGAGGGTTGAGGTGTTGTCTCGGCTGGGCTGCGCCTTAAATAAACATGCCGCATGGCGGCATACAAAAATCGATCCTCAATTCTCAATTCTCAATCCTTGATCCTCGAATCTTAGCCTTGCGCCTGGGAACACCAGGGAAAATGTGCTGCCCTTGCCCTCCTCGCTGATCACTTCAAGCTTGGCCTGGTGGCGCATCGCGATATGCTTGACGATCGCGAGGCCCAGACCTGTCCCGCCCGTTTCCCGCGAGCGGCTGCGGTCCACCCGGTAAAATCGCTCGGTCAGGCGCGGAATGTGCTGAGCGGCGATGCCGATACCGCTGTCCTGCACCGAGAAAACCGGCTGTCCGCCCCGCTCGAACCAGCGCAGCGTGATCGACCCGCCCTCCGGCGTATAACGGATCGCGTTGCCGAGCAGATTGTCGAACGCGCTGCGCAATTCATCACGGTTACCCAGCATTTTCGTGCTGCCCGCCACTTCCATATACAGGATATGCTTTTCACCGCTGAGCAACAGCCCCCCCTGATAGACTTCGTCGAGCAGAACGCCGATGTCCACCGTCTCATCGCGCAACTGATTCTGGCTATTCTCCAGGCGCGACAGGGTAAGCAGATCGGCGACCAGATTCTCCATGCGCCTGGTCTGCTCGGCCATCAGCCGCAATGCGCGCCGCGCGCTGTCCTGGCTGAGATCGGGCATGTCCTGCAGATTTTCGACGAAACCGTTCACCACGGTCAGCGGGGTGCGCAACTCGTGCGACACATTGGCGACAAAATCCCGGCGCATGCCTTCGACACGCTCGAATTGTGTGATGTCGCGGCTGATCAGCAAGCGCTTGTTCCCGCCATACGGAATGAGCTTGATGGACAACACCATGTCGTCATGGCGTGCCGGGCGCATCATCAACGGCTTGCTGAAATCGGATTCATGGAGATACGCTATGAACTCCGGCTGCCGCACCAGATAAGTGATGTCCTGCATGACGTCCTGCTCGGCATCGAGGTCGAAATGTTGCTGTGCGATCGGGTTGAACCATTCGATGCGATTCGCCTCGTTAAGGATCGCCACTCCCTCCGGTAATGCGGCGGTGGCCTGTTCCATGTGCAGCAGTTCGGTCGCCAGCTTTTGCTTGGTCTGGATATGCTGCTTGACCATCTTGTACAACTGCGAGAACACATCATCCCAGATACCTCCCGCTTCCGGCATCGTTTCAAGGCGGGCATCGTTCAACCATTCCCCCAGTTTGTAGAGCTGCCATGCATGGCGTGCCATCACGATCAGCAGCGCCAGCAGCATGAACGACAGCGCATACGCGGCCGAGAACACGCCCCACAGCAGCAACGCGAACAGCGCGCTGAATATGAGTGGCAGACTCAAGCGAAACCAGAAATCCTGCAAAAATTGCTCCTAATTTATCCGGCACGAATATAAATCACCCCCGTTCGGCCTGGGCCTGGCGAAGGGCTGTCGGGCAAAGCCCGACTTGCGGATCATTTTACATTTGAAATTGAAATGGGATTAATTAATCGAAAAACGATAACCGCTGCCGCGCACGGTCTGGATCAGGCCATCCATTCCGGCCGATTCCAGTGCGGCACGCAAACGGCGAATATGCACGTCCACGGTGCGCTCCTCGACGAACACTTGAGTGCCCCATACCTGATCGAGCAGTTGCGTGCGGCTGTACACGCGCTCCGCATGGGTCATGAAAAAATGCAGCAGACGAAACTCTGTGGGTCCCAGTTCGATGCCGCTGCCTTTTGCGGTCACCCGGTGCGCCGAGGGCGACAACTCCAGTCCGCCCGCCGCCACCGTTTCATCCGGCATGCTCGGAACATGGCGGCGCAACACGGCGCGTATCCGCGCCATCAACTCGCGCGGCGAAAACGGCTTTGTGATGTAATCGTCCGCTCCGGACTCCAGTCCCAATATCTTGTCGCGCTCATCGCCGCGCGCGGTCAGCATGATGATGGGAATGTCCTTGCTGCGCGCATCGGCGCGAAACTGTTTCGCCAGTATCACACCGCTGGTGTTCGGCAACATCCAGTCCAGCAGGATCAAATCCGGCACATTGCTGCGTATCTGTTGCCACGCGCTATCCGCATCTTCGGCACGCAACGCCTGGAATCCCGCCTGCATCACATTGAATGCCAGCAATTCCTGGATCGCCGGCTCGTCTTCCACGATCAAAATCTTCGCGCTCATCTTCTTGCCCCTGTCTCGATATCACATTCCCCAATCCGGGATTGCAAGGGTATGAAGGAATTGTGACAGGAAGATGACACTCGTTAAGTCTTGGGATGCGAAGCATGACGGTTGCGCATCATATTCGGCAGCAGCGAACCGGCCAGCATCCCGGCCACGCTCATCAGCAAGCCGACCAGTTGCGGCGGCCAATAGGTGTCCGGCTGAAGGATCTCCATGGTCATCCATGTGATCAATCCCATCGCGATGGATAGCAGCGCGCCCTGATTGTTGGCGCGCTGCCAGTACAGGCCGAACACCAGCGGCACGAACGCCCCGACCAGCGTGATCTTGTAGGCGTTCTCCACCATGTGGAAGATGCTCGATTCCGAATTCAGCGCGAACCACAACACCAGGCTGCCAAAGGTCAGCACGATGATGCGCATGGTGCGCAGCATCTGCTGGTCGCCCATATGCCTGAGTGCGATGTGCTTGAGGATGTTCTCGGTGAACATCACGGAGGGGGCGAGCAAAGTGGCGGAGGCCGTGCTCATGATGGCCGACAGCAAGGCGCCAAAGAACAGCACCTGGGCGATCAGGGGAGTGTGATGCATGATCAGGCTGGGCAGTACCATCTGCGAATCGCTCTCTATCAGTTCACCGAAGAACTTCGGATCGATCAGCGTCGCGGAATAGGCCAGGAATATCGGCACGAAGGCAAAGGCGAAATACAACACTCCCCCCAGCACCGTGCCGCGCACCGCCGTCTTCTCGTTCTTTGCCGAAGTCATGCGCTGGAACACGTCCTGCTGTGGAATCGATCCCAGCATCATGGTCAGCAATGCGCCGGCGAACGGTATCCACACTTCGAAGCCGCCGCTGGGGAACAACTGCAACTTGCCGGAAGCCTGCGCATGGCTGACCACACGGCCCACCCCGCCGGCATCATCGCTGATCAGCACGGCGATCAGCAGCATGCCCGCCATGATCACGGTCATTTGCACGAAGTCGAGCAACGCCACCGACCACATCCCGCCGAACATGGTGTAGGCCAGCACGATGGTCACGCCGATAAACATGCCAGCCTGGTTCGAGATCGCGCCATCGCTCACCACGTTGAACACCAGTCCGAGCGCCGTCACTTGCGCCGCCACCCAGCCCAGGTAGGAGATCATGATGCACAAGGTCATGATCAATTCCACCGTGGGGTTGTAGCGGGCGCGATAATAATCGCCGATGGTGAGCAGATTCATGCGGTACAGCAGCGGCGCGAAAAACATCCCGGCGATGATCAGACACAGGCTGGCGCCGAACGGATCGGCGACCACGCCGCCCAATCCCTCCTTGACGAACACCGCGGATATCCCAAGCACCGTTTCGGCACCGAACCATGTCGCGAATACCGTTGCGGTCACGATCGGCAGTGGCAGGTTGCGCCCGGCCACCACGAAATCCCTGGAATTGTGCACGCGCGTCGAGGCATACAGGCCGATGCCCAGGGATAACAGCAAATATAGAATGACGAACCAGACCAGCATGATGGACACTCTCCCAAAATCACCGTGCGGCGGATTTTAGCAGCCTTGTACAAAATGGGGACAAACAAAAAGCCACCGTTAACGGTGGCTTTTTGATTATAAAAGCCGGGGAGATTAAAGTTCTTTGGCGTGGGCTGCCAGGTATTTGGCCACCCCTTCCGTGGAAGCGCCCATACCCGCCTTGCCCTTGCTCCAGCCGGCCGGACACACTTCGCCGTGCTCCTCGGTGAATTGCAGCGCGTCCACCATGCGCAACATCTCGTCGATGTTGCGGCCCAGCGGCAGATCGTTCACCACCTGATGACGGACCACACCGGCACGGTCGATCAGGAACGAACCGCGATAAGCCACGCCGCCATCGGCTTCCACGTCATACGCCTTGCAGATTTCGTGCTTGATGTCGGCCACCAGCGGATAACGCACCTGCCCGATGCCGCCGTTATTGATAGCCGTGTTCTTCCATGCGAAGTGGGAAAATTGCGAGTCTATCGAAACGCCGATCACTTCCACATTGCGCTTCTTGAATTCGTCCAACCTGTGATCGAAAGCGATCAGCTCGGAAGGGCAGACAAAGGTAAAATCCAGCGGGTAGAAAAAGATCACGGCGTATTTGCCGGAGATGTGCTTTTTCAGATTGAATGTTTCGTTGAAATCGTTGTTGCCCATCACGGCAACCGCGTTGAAATCGGGGGCGGCTTTGCCGACGAGTACTGCCATGTTCATCTCCTAAAGGTTTATTGGTGTTGGGCTGCGCAATTTAGACTTTTGCCGGCGGCGCGTCAACCTTCTGGAGGTTGTGGATTATATTTTTTCAGGGTGTGCAACGATGGAAAAGTCCGCTTTTGGAAGTCTCTATTGCCCCACCGCGAACTGGATACGATACAACTGCGCATACACGCCACCCTTTTCCAGCAGTTCGCGGTGGGTCCCTACCTCGACGATCTCGCCTTTTTGCAGCACCACGATGCGATCCGCTTTTTCGATGGTGGACAAACGATGCGCGATGACCAGCGTGGTGCGGCCTTGCATCAGGGTCTCCAGCGCGGCCTGCACATGGCGTTCGGATTCGCTGTCCAGAGCGGAAGTCGCCTCATCCAGGATCAGTATCGGAGCATCCTTGAGGATGGCGCGCGCGATGGCGATGCGCTGGCGCTGGCCGCCGGAAAGGCGCACGCCCTTTTCGCCGACCAGCGTCTGCAAACCCTGCGGCATGTCACGGATGAATTCCATCGCGTGCGCGGCCTGGGCGGCGGCGATGATCTCCGACTCGGGCACTTCGCGCATCTGGCCGTAAGCGATGTTGGCGGCGACGGTATCGTTGAACAGCACCACTTCCTGGCTCACCAGCGCGATGTTGGCGCGCAGGCTGGCCAGCGTAAGATCGGCCAGGTCATGCCCGTCCAGCGTGATGCGGCCGCTGCCCGGCAGATAGAAGCGCGGCACCAGATTCGCCAGCGTGCTTTTGCCGCTGCCGGATGCGCCCACCAGCGCGACCGTTTGTCCCGCAGGGATCTCCAGGCAGATGTCGCGCAATGCCAGCCGGTCATCCTGCCGGTAGGACAGGCTCACGTGCTCGAATCCTATCCGTCCGTTGGCGCGGCCTATCGCTGTCTTTCCGGTATCGGTCTCGCTGTGCGTGTCGAGCAGTTCGAACACGCTTTCCGATGCCGCCAGTCCGCGCTGCAGGAATTCGCTGACGCTGGTGAGCCGCTTCAACGGCGCGGTCAGCATCAGCATCGCCGCGATGAAAGAAAGGAACCCGCCCACCGTGGTCTCATCGCTGCGCGACTGAACCGTAGCGAGATAGATGATGACGGACAGTGCCACCGCCGCCACCATTTGCACCAGCGGAACGTTGGCCGCCGACGCGAGGGCCTGCTTCATGGTGTGGCGGCGCACCCAGTTGGCCTGGTCACTGAAACGGTCGCTCTCGTATTGCTGACCGCCGAACAGCTTGACCACCGTGTGCGCGGTGACGCTCTCCTCGATCACTTGCGTGATGTCGCCCATCGCGCGCTGCGAATCGCGGCTGGCAGAGCGCAACCGGCCGTTGATGGTGTTGATGATGAAAGCGATGACCGGCACCATCACCAGACTGAGCAGCGTGAGTTTCCAGTTCAGGTAAAACAGCCAGCCGAGCAGCCCGACGATGATCAGGGAATCGCGTATCGAGATCGTCACCACGCTGGTGGCGGCGGCAGTCACCTGCATCACGTCGAAAGTCAGTTTTGAAATGAGATTGCCGGTGGCGTGATCGTCGTAATAGCGCGTGGGCAGCGCCAGCAGCTTGCGGAACATCTCGTCGCGCAGATCCATCACCACCTTGTTGCCGACCCAGCCGATGGCATAGGTACCCACAAAGCCGGCCACGCCGCGCACGAAAAAGATGGCCAGAATAAAGACCGGTGTCCAGCGGATGACGGTATCATCCTTGTTGACGAAAGTACCGTCCAGCATGGGTTTCAGCAGGGCCGGCAACAGCGGCTCGGTGGCCGCTGTCACCACCATGCCGAGTATAGCCAGCGCAAACGCACGCCAGTAGGGTTTGACATAGCCGAGCAGGCGCAGGTATAGCCGGGTGCTGGTCATATGCGTGTGGGTCATATTCATGGCGCGCACTCTAGCAGGAAGAAGCTAGGCTTGCAGCCAGCATACGCATCCAAACTGCTAAATAATCTTGCTCAGATCACGTCTGATTGTGAATGAGCCCGTTGTTTACCGATGATATCCAATGCGATGTGCAGTGCGACTGCACACGCGATATAAAGCAGCGCCACCGATACATACGAACCGTAATATTGGGCGACGCGTGAAGCATATTCAGTCGCACTCATATCGGCAAAACGCTCGGAGAACAGATAAAAGGTGGCATTGGAAAACATGAAGGCGAAACTGCAAGCGGCCCACGCAACAACGGCTAACACTATCAGCCCCTTGCCTGCCATGACGCGGCCTTCCTTGGTGAGTCGGGGAGCAAACCAGCGGCCGATCAACCACAGGCTGCCATATGTCGGGATCAGGAACCAATAGGCGGGTGTCATGCACCAGTCGCTGATGCCCTGGACGGAAGTCGCGTAATAGTCGATCAGTCCCGCCCCCAGGATCAGCACGATGAAAGCGGCAAAAGACATGCGCGCTGACCGAGCCAGATATAAACCACCGAGAAAAAATACTGCATAAGAAGCATCCGGCAAAGAAACTGCCGAACCAAAATGATCGAAACGGGTAGCTGCCATCAGCGCGGCCAAGGTTGCGAAAATCGCGACGGTTCTGGTTTGAGTGTTATTCATTGCATCCTCTTTGGTGAGCACCTGTTTTAATGATGGCAACAGTACACGAAGCCAGGCAAAAAGCAAAGGCGGCTATGCCGCCTTTGCCATCATTTGCAACTCTTATTGCTGGTAGTTCAAGCCGACAAACAGCGTGCGTCCCAATGTGCTGTAGCCATGTACCAGCATGTAATCGCGGTTGAGCAGGTTGTCGATCCGCGCCAAGACGGATAGATTCTTCTCGATCTGATAGCGCGCATTCAGACTGAACACTTGATAGCCCGGCAAAGTGACCGGCAAAAGCGTATTGATGTCGCCATCCTGACGCGCACCGCTGTACTGCCATTCTCCACCGACTTCCCACGCACCGACATGCTGCGTCACCGCAAGGCTGGAAAACCGCTTTGCACGGCGCAGCAACACCAGCCCGGTTGCCGTATCGCGCGGATTTTGCAACGTCGCGTTGGCCTTTAAATGGGTAGCGCCAAACTCACCGGCATAGCTCAATTCCAATCCATCAATGCGCGCCTGATTGATGTTGATCATGGTCGTAAAAGTGTTGTCAATGGCAATCAAATCGCGAATGCGGTTGTCGAAATACAACGCAGCCACCCGCTGACTTCCATTGACATAATGCAAACCAAGCTCTTTATTCTGCGCACGTTCCGGGCGCAAATTTTGATTACCCGAAAAACCAAAGGACAACGGATAATACATGTCGTTAAAGGTCGGGGCTTTGAAAGCATTGCTGATGCTCACCGTAGCGCGCCAATTGTCCGCAAACGACAATCCATAACCGAGCAAGCCGGTGTTCGCCGTGCCGAAATCCGAGTAGCGGTCTTGGCGCAGATTGAATTGCACTTGCTGTGCGCCGTATTCACCCACATAGCCGCCCAACACACTATTTACACTGCGTGCAGTCTGGGTAAACAGCGTGTCTGAAGAGACCGATTGCACCAGATGTTCCGCTGCCAGATTGACACGCTGCGTGTCGGCGAGCTGCAATTCATTTTGCCAAACCACTTGGCCGTTAGCTGTTTTGAATCGGCCATTTTCCATGCCGTTCAGGAAATCCTTGCTATCGTCCGTCCCGCGCGCCAAGTTTAACTTGCTGTGCCACATTGCACTCAATTGGTTATCCGAAGTCAGCGATAATTTTTCAATTGCAGCCAGCGTGTTGTTGCGATCGGTCGTTGCCGGATTAAACGCATTGTCATACTGACTATCACCGCGTGTGCTGAACAAAGAAGCCGACAATTGATGATCGGCATTGATTGCGTGTTGAACCTGCGCATTGAAAGTGGTGTTGTCATAGCCGTCCTTATCTGGATTGGCTGTAGGTGCAATTTGTGTATTGATCGCCGACACGCCGTCGGTTCTTACCTTGCCGACATTAACACTGAACGAAGTCGCATCCGCACTACCCGAAAATCCAGCCGACAAACGTTTTGTGCCATGGCTGCCCAAACCGGCACTGGCGTTGAACGCTGGTGTCCCGCGCCCGCGCTTGGTAAACAACTGGATCACGCCGCCGATGGCTTCAGAACCATACAGACTGCTGACGTTGCCGCGCACCACTTCGATACGCTCTATGTTATCCAGCATGATGTGTTCGAGCGCGGTCGTACCAGAGGTGGCCGAATTGATGCGCACACCATCCAGCAACACCAATACATGACTAGAGTTTGTGCCGCGCATGAAAGTGCTGCTCACTTTGCCCAAGCCGCCGCTTTGCACCACCTCGACACCCGCCAAAGAACGCAGCAAGGTCGCAACATCCGCCGCGCCGGATTTACGAATATCCTGTTCATCCAGCACAGTCGTGTCGGCGATGGTTTTATCCAGTGATTGCGGCATGCGCGTGGGTGTCACGATCACCAACTCCATCTGTGTTTCTGCTTGAGCAGCAATAGAGAATGAGATCGCACCGAACAGTGCGACCGCGTATATTTTTTGTTTCATTTTAGTTTCCTGAGTAAGTTCCAAGCGTCCCCGCTGGGAAATTAATGATCAGGAAATACGACGGGCAGAAAAATCAGAACACCAACGGCGATGCCGTGCGGTATTGTTCCGATGCGCCACCCGCAGCATCTCCCACGTTAGGGAGCCTCTAAAAATTCAGAGTTCGCCCAAATGCAAGGCGCGGGAAAAATTTGCGAGCATCCGCTTCGCGGATTGCCTGCTTACCCCACTTCGTAGCGCGCATATGGGTTATATGTAAGCGAGAAATTTTTTCCGCAACACAGCAGTTGGGATACAACTTAGTTGCTGTGTAGGCTAACCTTTAGGTTATGCCGCAACTAAAATCTGGATTTTTAGAGGTTCCCTTTGCTCTCAGGCCGGTATCCGGGCTTACAAGTCTTGATCCACCGCCTTCCCATAAGATCCTTTTGGGGATTGCTCACAGTGGCATATCGGCAGATCCGCACTTGCTTACCGTTGCGGGGGCAGCTCAGGCATGGGGAACCATTGTTCCCGCACCTGCTTCCCGTTTAACTCATCTGCATGCAGATGAGCACCTCAAAGCTGTACGAACTCTACCACAAATAGACCGCGCCTCGGCAAGTCAGAAAATACAACGAGCCTACAAATCGCATGCACAAGGCCCCCTTACCGTTTGACTTATCAGCACTTTTCAAACTATAGTCATCACATGGAGAACGAATTGGCCGCCTTGGAGGGTAAACTTGCGCAACTGATACAGGTCAGCGCCAAGCTGCGTTCCGAAAATCATCAATTACGCCAAGAGTTAGCGCACGCTCTCAGCAACAATCGGCTATACAGCGACAAACTGGGAACTGCGAAGGCGCGCCTGGAAAAGCTGCTGGTTACCCTCCCTGAAGACCAAACATGAGCAACGCAACCAAAACTCTGGACGTCAAGATCCTCGACCGGGAATTACGCATCGCCTGCCCCGAGGAAGAGCGCGGCGAATTGCTGGATGCCGTGGCTTATCTGGACAAGAAGATGCACGAGATCCACGAGTCCGGCAAGATCGCCAGCGTCGAGCGTATCGCGCTGATGGCGGCACTCAACATCACTCACGAGTTGCTCGGCATGAAGGTCGGTCGCGGAGTTGACCTTGCCGACTTTACGCGTAGAATGAATGCCATGCAGGCAGCGATCGATGAAGCATTAGCCGAACAAGACACGCTGTTTTAAAGTTTGTCCCCTGCGGTGTTCGACAGACCCATAATTCTTTGAACCCATAAGCTAAGGCTTAGGTTGCGACCCTTGATGTTACTGTTGTGCGCGTCCCTATCGGATTTATCCGGCGGATGTACCTGATGTAACTGGGAAGCAGCCCTCTTGAACCAAGGTTCAAGATAGTGAGTCAACGGCACAGGCGGGGGGCTCTATTCACAAATGCGGCTTAGGCCGCATTTTCTTTTGGATGACGCATTTACTTTTGGATGATAAGTCATGAGATTCTGGTTGATGAAATCCGAACCCGGCGACTGCAGCATCGACGATCTCGCCGCGCTGCCCAACCAGACCGTGGCCTGGTACGGAGTGCGAAATTATCAGGCACGCAACTTCATGCGCGACCAGATGAAGGTCGGCGACGGCGTGCTGTTCTATCACTCCAACTGCAAGGAACCGGGCATCGCCGGCATCGCCAAGGTCAGCAGCTCCGCCTATCCCGATGCCACCCAGTTCAAGCGCAGCAGCAAATACTTCGATCCCAAGGCCACTCAGGAGCAGCCGCGCTGGTTCAATGTGGATGTGCAACTGGTGAAGAAGATCGAGCTGATCACCATCGGCAAATTGCGCAGTCACCCTGAGCTGTCGCGGATGCGCACACTGCAAACCGGCAACCGCCTGTCCATCACCCCGCTCGACCCGGCGGAGTGGGATTTCATCATAAAAGATTTGGCACAGGATTAGCATGGAGTGGTATGCAGCCTATCTGACACTGGGCGCAATCGCCGGATTCCTTGCCGGGTTGTTCGGTGTCGCGGCGGGTTGGTGCTGGTACCCGTGCTGCTCCTGTTGTTCGACGCGCAACATTTTCCAGCTGAGCATGTGATGCATCTTGCCCTCGGCACCTCGATGGCAACCATCCTGTTCACCTCGCTGGCCAGCATGCGCAAACATCACCAGCACGGCGCAGTGAACTGGCGCGTAGTGCGCAGCATCACCCCAGGCATCCTGCTCGGCACTGCTATCGGCGCGCTGCTCGCCGCATCCATCCCGACGCGCGGATTGGGCATATTCTTCACGTTGTTCGTGTATTTTGCGGCAGCACAGATGCTGCTTGATATACGTCCGCACGCTACGCATCTATTACCCGGCATGGCAGGCATGACCGCAGCCGGAACATTCACCGGCTGGATCAGCAGCCTGGTCTCCATCGGCGGAGGCACCGTGGTCGTTCCCTTCCTTGTCTGGTGCAACGTTCCGTTGCGCAATGCCATCGGCACATCCGCCGCGATCGGCTTTCCGGTTGCGGTCGGCGGCACCGTTGGATATTTCGCCACCGGCATGTACCTCTCCCTGCCCGAGCCCAATCTCGGTTTCGTCTACTTGCCCGCCCTGTTCTGGGTCGCGCTCGCCAGTGTCGCAACCGCTCCGCTTGGTGCAAAAGCCACGCATCACATGAAAGTCGGCTTGCTGCGCAAACTGTTCGCCGTGCTGTTGATCGCATTGGCGACCAGGATGTTGCTCAAGGTAATAGCTTGAGTTGTTGTCACCCACCCTGCCCGTCGTGTATCAGATAGATGCAATAATGCCGCATGGTTTCCAACCAACCACAATCCTCTGCAACAATCCGCGCCTGGCTTGATACTTTGGCATCGGTCTTTGCACCCCCGGAAATCGACGTGATACGCCGCGCCTGCGAATTGGCTGAGCCGTTCTATTCCGGTCAACTCGAACTCACCGGTACACCGCTTCTACAGCATGCGCTCGGCGCTGCTGCGATCCTGGTCCAGATGCAGATGGATCATGAAACGATCGCCGCCACCATTCTTCATGCGGTGCCCGAGTATCTGGATGACTGGGCAGAAAAACTCGAGAATGATTTCGGCACCCAGGTAACGATGCTGGTCGAAGGCATATCGCGCATGGAGCAGATCCAGCAATTCAGCGAGATACACAACCCGGACAAGAAAGAAAAGAAAAAAGGCGACGACGTACGGCAGATCGAGAGCCTGCGCAAGATGCTGCTGGCGATGGTGCAGGACATCCGCGTGGTGCTGATAAAACTGGCCGAGCGCACCCAGACCATGCGTCACCTGTCCGGTGCCAGCGAGGATCAACAGAAACTGATCGCACAACAGACCCGCAGCATCTTTGCGCCGTTGGCCAACCGTCTCGGCGTATGGCAACTCAAATGGGAACTGGAAGACTTTTCCGTGCGCTATCTGGAGCCGGGGTTATACAAGAAAGTCGCCAGGCTGCTGGATGAGCGCAGGGTCGATCGTGAACAATACATAGCCACAGTGGTGTCCCAATTGGAACAGTCATTGGGTCACGCAGCCGTAAAGGCCGAAGTGACCGGCCGCCCCAAACACATCTACAGCATCATCAACAAGATGAGGATCAAGCAGCTCGATTTCAGCGAGCTCTACGATGTGCGTGCGGTGCGGATACTCGTTGACGATATCAAGGGTTGCTATACCGCACTCGGGTTGGTGCATGAACTCTGGCCGCCGATAGACGGCGAATTCGACGATTACATCGCGCACCCCAAGAGCAACAACTACCGCTCGCTGCACACCGCCGTACTCGGCCCGCGCGGCCTTGCACTCGAAGTTCAGATCCGCACCCACGAGATGCACCAGCATTCGGAACTCGGCGTCGCCGCCCATTGGCGCTACAAGGAAGGAGTGAAATCCGATAGCAAGTTCGACGAGAAGATCGCCTGGTTGCGCCAGATACTGAAGTGGAAGGAAGACCTGGCCGACAAGGGCGACATGCAGGAGCAATTCCGGAACGAGTTGTTCCACGACCAGGTCTACGTGCTCACCCCGCAAGGCAAAGTGATCGGCCTGCCCAAAGGCGCGACCCCGGTGGATTTCGCCTACACCCTGCACACCGATCTGGGACACCGCACCCGCGGCGCCAAGGTGGACGGCAGCATCGTGCCGCTCAACTACAAATTGCAGAACGGCCAACGGGTGGAGATACTGACCATCAAACAAGGGGCACCGAGCCGCGACTGGATCAACCCGTCACTCGGCTATCTGCAAAGCGCGAGTGCACGCGCCAAGGTGCGCGCCTGGTTCAGAAGCCAGAACCATGACGAAAGCATCGCGCAAGGCAGGACGCAACTGGATCGCGAACTGCACCGGCTCGGCGTCACTGCCATCAATCAGGAAAAGCTTGCGCAACGATTGCACTTCAACAAACTCGAAGACTTGCTCGCGGCCATCGGGCGCAACGGGATCACTCTGCATCGCATCGCGGTCGCGATGCAGGAAGAACTGCCGAACAAGGTGATTGAAGCGGCAAAACCAAACGTATTCAGACCAGCGACCCAACGCACCGCCAAAGCGGACATCACGGTCGGCGGAGTGAACAACCTGATGACCCGCATCGCCAAATGCTGCAATCCCGTACCGGGGGACGCCATCGTCGGCTACGTCACGCGTGATCGTGGCATAACGATACATCGCAAAGATTGCGCGTTCATGCTGCACCTGATGGAAAGCAGACGCGACCGCAAGTTGACAGCACAGTGGGGGTGAATAGCGAGTCAGCCGAAGACTGTCAAGTGCCGGGATGTGCCAAGCGCGGATTCCTCGTCCAAAAAAGTAAACCCCGCCACTTGGACGGGGTTGTCGGAGATACAGGGTATGGCTGTATCAGTCCGGATATTGTTTCCTGCGTCGCAACGTGATGCCCAGCAAACCAAGCCCGGCCAGCATCATGGCGTAGGTCTCGGGCTCGGGAACCGGGGCAAAGACCACGACGTCCTGGGCATAGCCCCGATTTGTCAGTGTGGATTGCACGGACCAGATATTGGCGCTGTACTCACTGGCCGAAGCGGTGCCCAACTCACTCAACCACGTAGCGGCGATGCTACTGCCAGTTCCGGTCGCCGCAAAATCGCCGCTGGCAAGACTATACGTGCCGGAACGCTCGTTTACAATTTCCCAAACTGCCAGTTGAAAAGCTGCCTCATTGGCACCGCTGCTGCCGGTCGAGTCTATGGCCGCATGATGATTTGTGTACAGGCGACCCAAATCCAACGCAGCGCTTGAACTGATAAGCGTGGGAACAGTGGCCGCGGTACCGGCTAAAGCCACATCTGCAGGCTTCAGCACGTCCAGAGAACTGGTGACAAAACTGAAACTGTGGAAAATATCCACGCAAAATGATTGAAAGCCGTTCAGCCTGCCGGGGTCCGATGTCAAATTGTAAGTTTTGAATCCTCCCGACCCGCCAACTTCATGCAATCCGGTAACGGTACTTCCATCGTGCCAGTTTATACCGGTAAAATCGATAGTAACTGTACCGCTGCCCGCCCAAAAGCTGTTTAACTCAATTGTATCTGCCGCTGCGGGCTGGGCTGCGAAAAGCGCCGACACAGCGAGCGCTGCTGCGGTTAACACGCGAAGTCTGATATTATTATTGCTCATTGTCTTCCCCTTCCCCTTAACCCGTTACGTTTAAACACCGGAACGGTTCCTTTACTTCTTGGAAAGCATTTGAGCAGTTCTAAACAACAAATACTATTGTACTAAAGTACAGATAAGGGCATTTATTTTCCCCCTGAATGCGCCAGTTCCAGCCCCACCAACCTAAATCTCATATGTGCAAAAGGGCCTATTCTGTTTGCAATGACTTCCTTGCAAAGTCATTGCAAATATAATGTATGTTGTCAGTAGTTATTCATACCGCATTGATTGCCAATAAATATGGGCCACATTATCCCGGGTATCATTCCCGTCCAGCCCCCAGATATGCGCGCTGCACCGCGTCACTGCCCAGCAGTTCACCAGCCGCACCCGACAAAGTGATCGCACCGCTTTCCATCACGTAACCGCGCTGGGCGACTTGTAGCGCGAGCCTGGCGTTTTGCTCGACCAGCAGGATGCTCATGCCGAGCGCTGCGATGTCGCGGATGGTTGCGAAGATCTTTTGCACCATCAGCGGCGCGAGTCCCATGCTCGGCTCATCCAGCATCAGCAAACGCGGGCGGCTCATCAATGCGCGCGCCATCGCGACCATTTGTTGTTCGCCACCGGAAAGGGTTCCCGACAACTGGTCTTTGCGTTCGGCGAGGCGCGGGAAAAGTTCGTACATGCGCGCAAGGTCCGCAGCGATTTCAGATTTATCGCTGCGGCTGTATGCGCCCATTTGCAGATTTTCCTGCACCGTGAGGCGTGCAAATACGCCGCGACCTTCCGGCACCAAAGCCATGCCCATGTACACGCGCTGATGTGCTGCAATTCTGTGCAGATTCCTGCCGTCGTAGTGTATCTGTCCGCTTGCAGGGTGCAGCAATCCCGCGAGCGTTTTCAGTGTGGTGGTCTTGCCCGCGCCGTTGCTGCCGATCAGCGCGACCAGTTCGCCGGGGGCGATGTGCAGGTCGATACCTTTCACGGCCCGGATGCCGCCGTAGGCGACTTGAAGATCGCGGACTTCAAGTAGGGGCACGGCGCGCCGTGCCCCTACCGGAGAAATCGTGCCCCTACTCATCAACTCCTCCCAGATAAGCGGCGATCACGGCGGGATCTTTGCGCACTTGTTCCGGCACGCCTTCGGCGATCTTCTTGCCGTAATCGAGCACCGCCACGCGGTCGCACAACCCCATGATGAGTTTGACATCGTGCTCGATCAGCAGCACGGTGATGCCGCTGGCGCGGATGGTCTGCAACAACGTCCTGAGGCTTGCCGTCTCGGTGGCGTTCATGCCAGCGGCGGGTTCGTCGAGTGCCAGCAGCAGCGGCTCGGTAGCGAGAGCGCGGGCGATCTCCAGGCGGCGTTGCTCTCCGTAGGACAGATGCTTGGCGAGCGTCTGCGCGGGCTTTTCGATCCCGACATAACGCAGCAGTTCGCGCGCGCGCTCGGTGATGGCGCGCTCTTCATTGCGCGTTGCGCGATTGCGCAGCAAGGCGCCGAACACGCCGGCGCGGCTGCGCAGATGGCGGCCTATCATCACGTTTTCCAGCGCACTCAGATTGGCGAACAGGCGGATATTCTGGAAGGTGCGCGCGATGCCGGCCTGCGCCATGACATGCGGTTTGCATACCTGATAGAACTTGCCGTTGAACTGGAATTCGCCCGCGCCCGGCTGGTACAGTCCGGTGATGACGTTGAACAATGTGGTCTTGCCCGCGCCGTTCGGGCCGATCAGGCCGTAGATCTCGCCGCGCTTGATATGCAACGACACGTCGCTCAACGCCCTCAATCCGCCGAACTGTTTGCAGATGGACGAAAGTTTCAATAGTGACGTCGTGTCTGTCATATTGATTCTTGCGCTTCATCCGTATCAAGTTCGCGGCGGCGGACACGCGACGGCAACAGTCCTGCCGGACGATACAACATCATCACGATCAGCGCGCCGCCGAACAGCAACATGCGCAAACTCTCCGGATCGACGAGCGTTTTGCCGAACAACGCCTGTTGCAGCGGCACGACGCTGTGGCGCAGCACTTCCGGCAGCACGGCCAGCAGCACGCCGCCGAGGATCACCCCGGCGATGTTGCCCATCCCGCCCAGCACCACCATGCACAACACCATGATGGATTCCATCAGGCTGAAACTCTCCGGACTGACGAAACCCTGAAAGCCGGCGAACAGCGCGCCGGACGCGCCGCCGAACATCGCGCCCATCGCGAACGCCAGCAGTTTCAGGTTGCGCGTGTCGATGCCCATCGCGGAGGCGGCGATCTCGTCCTCGCGTATCGCCATCCACGCCCTTCCGATGCGCGATCTTTCCAGCCGGCGTGAAAAAAATATCACCAGTGCGGTAAAGGCCAGAAACAGATAAAAATACAGATGCACCGAGGGCAATGTGATGCCGAAGATCTCGTGCGTGACATTAAGCCGCACATTTGCCACGCTGACCGGATCGATACGGCTGATGCCCTGCGGGCCGTTGGTCAGGTTGATGGGCGCATTCAGGTTGTTCAGAAAGATGCGGATGATCTCGCCGAAACCCAGCGTGACGATGGCCAGATAATCGCCGCGCAGGCGCAGCGTCGGCGCGCCGAGCAACACGCCGAAACCGCCCGCCGCCAGGGCCGCCAGCGGCAGGACGACCCAGAAGGACAAATGCACGCCGTCGGGAAACGCCAGCGGGAACGCCAGTGCCAGATGCGGTGATCCGGTCAGCGCGTAGCAATAGGCACCCACCGCGAAGAACGCGATGTAGCCCAGATCGAGCAGGCCCGCATAACCGACCACAATGTTCAGCCCGAGCGCCAGCATGATGTAGAGCATCGCAAAATCGACGATGCGCACCCAGCCGCGCCCGAGCAGCGCGTCGGTGATGAAAGGAAGAAGCAACAGCGCAATCAACAGCGCGGCGAGCAGCATCCTGGATTTCCGGTCTAACTTCATGCGCGCTCTGCCAGGCGCTCGCCGAGCAGACCGGAGGGCCTGAACACCAGGACTGTGATCAATACAAAAAAGGCAAACACGTCCTGGTAATTGCTGCCCAGGAAACCGCCGGTCAGATCGCCGATGTAGCCCGCGCCCAGGCTCTCTATCAGGCCGAGCAACAGCCCGCCCAGCATCGCACCGCGCAGGTTGCCGATACCGCCCAGCACCGCAGCGGTGAAAGCTTTCAGCCCGAGCAAGAATCCCATGTAGTAATGCGCCAGCCCGTAGTTGGCGCTGACCATCAACCCGGCTATCGCAGCCAGCGCCGAGCCGAGCATGAAGGTGAGCGAGATCACGCGATTGATGTCCACGCCCATCAGTTGCGCGGCATGCTGGTTCTCGGCCACCGCGCGCATCGCGCGTCCCAGTTTGGTTCTATGTACAAGCAACATCAATCCCGCCATGATCGCCAGCGCCATGACGAAAATGATGATCTGGATATCGTTGATGATCGCGCCGCCGACAGTATGCGGCGTGTTGGCGATCAATTGCGGGAAGGCGTGATATTCGCGTCCCCAGATCATCATGGCCAGGTTCTGCAGCACGATGGATACACCGATCGCGGTGATCAGCGGAGCGAGACGCGGCGCATGGCGCAACGGGCGGTAGGCGATGCGTTCGATACTGTAGCCCAGCGCCATGCAACCCAGCATCGCCAGCCCCAGGCTGAGCGGCAAGGCCAATAGCGGCGGCACGCCCAATCCCAGCAAGGCAGTGAGCGCGGACAGCGCCAGCATCGCGCCTATCATAACCACTTCGCCATGCGCAAAGTTGATCAGACCGAGGATGCCGTACACCATGGTGTAGCCCAATGCGACCAGCGCATATACGCTGCCCTGCACCAGGCCGTTGATGATTTGCTGTAAGAGGATTTCCATAGTTTATAAACAAAAACGACACGTGCTACGTGTCGTTTAGTGTTTTATTGCTGCCGCATCAATGCGCGGCTGGCGTGATCGCACCCAGCGTTTCCAACGGCTGCCATTTACCCTGTTGCACTTGATAAAGCGTGATGGCTCCACCCTTCAGATCACCTTTTTCATCGAACTGTATCCTGGCCGTCACCCCGTCGTGTGAAATGCCGGCAAGCGCGGGCAGATATTTTGCCGGCTCCACCGATCCGGCTTTCTGCATCGCGGCGAGCATCACATTCACCGCGTCATAGCAGTACGGGGCATATAACTGGATAGGCTGATACTTGGCGACGAAGCGCGCCGCGAACTCCTTGCCACCCGGCATCTTGTCCAGCGGCACGCCCGGCAAAGATGCATAAGCTCCTTCCGCGGCATCGCCAGCCAGTTTGATGAATTGCGGGGTATAGCCGCCGTCACCCATCATGAATCTCAGATTCAGCGCGAGGGCCTTGAGCTGCTTCGCCATGGGCCCCGCCTGCGGATCCATCCCGGCAAAGAACAGCAGGTCGGGCCGCTTGCCCTTGACCGCAGTCAGCACCGCGGTGAAGTCATACGCCTTGTCATTGGTGTATTCACGCGCCACGATTTGCGCGCCGCTGGCCTGCGCGGACTTGATGAACTCGTCCGCCAAGCCCTGTCCATATCCGGTGCGATCATCTATTACCGCGATCTTTTTCGCGCCGAGATTCCTGGTCGCGTATTCGCCCAGTACACGGCCTTGCTGTGCATCATTCGCCATCACGCGAAATGCGGTTTTATAACCATTCGCGGTGAATTCCACCGCCGTGGCAGACGGGGATATCTGCACGATGCCGTTATCGTTGTAGATCCTTGAGGCGGGGATGGTCGTGCCGGAATTAAGATGGCCGATCACGCCGCTGACTTTGTTGTCCACCAACTTTTGCGCTACGATGGTGGCGGTCTTCGGATCGGCCTGATCGTCCTCGCTGATCAGCTCGAAATGCACCCTGCGTCCGCCGATGACGATACCTTTGGCGTTGGCATCGTCTATCGCCATACGGGTGCCGCTTTCGTTGTCCTTGCCGATGTGCGCCTGCGGACCGGTCAGCGGTGCCGATGCCCCGATGCGCACGACCAGTTCGCCGGGTGTACTTTGATCGGTGGATGATTTTTCACACCCCAGCAGGGTCAGTGTAAAGGCGGCAAGCAGCAGCGAACGAGCGTAACGAAATGGCATGGTTGACCCCTGAGAGATTGCCTGCTGATTATGCAGAGGCGGCGCATTGCTTGTCAATTTTAAACGTCACGGATGCACCGGATCGAGTAGGGGACGGAGTTACCCCCGTCGCCCTCTCACACCACCGTACGTGCGGTTCCGCATACGGCGGTTCATTAAACATGCTGGAAGCGTTGCTGTGTATCCAGCAACGAAACCAACCCCAGTGCATCAAAGAAG
>JBGSKJ010000153.1:0-10039 GCA_041741275.1 Gallionella sp. | reverse complement strand
TACACGAACGGCTGGTCATCGCCGCCCGGCTGCCGCACTGCCGAGTCCGCGCTGCCCGGATGCTTGCGCACCGGGACCGATTCGCCGGTCAGCATGGATTCGTCGGCCAGCAGGTCGTTGCAACTGAGCAGCACGGCATCTGCGGCGACGCGATCGCCCTCGGTGAGCAGCAACAGGTCTCCCGGAACCACCTCGCGTCCGGCGATGCGCTGTTGTCTGCCATCGCGCAGCACCATTGCGCGCGGGCTGGACAGGTCGCGCAGGGCTTCGAGCACCCGTTCGCTCTTGTGCTGCTGAAACACGGTCAGGCCTATGATGAGCAATACGAAGAACAGCAGCATCAGCGCATCCCCGACATCACCCAGCAGCAGGTAGATGCCGCCCGCCGCGATCAGCAACAGGAACATCGGCTCACGCAGCACCTCGGCAACGATGTGCCACACACGGCGTGTCTGCGGCGGGTTCGATTCGTTATAGCCGGACGCGGCGAGACGTTGTCGCGCTTCCATGGAACTTAGCCCGGAAATCGACGGGTCGTTGTGCGTTGCGCTCATGCCGGTGGATTACACTCCTTGCGATGCGGGGAGCATACCGCGATATGGGTTAGCGAGTAAATTTATGCGCCCTGTGGATCGGAAAATACTGCAACTCCGGCGAGTTTCGGGTAAATTGCGCGCTTACTTTTTTGCAACGGAACTTTGCTGGAACAATTCCATCCCGCAAGTCACACAAATTTCAGGAGTGATGTTATGACGCAATACAGCAAGCGCATGGTGATCGTTCACTGGCTGACCCTGGCACTGTTGGTCGCTGGTTGGTTTCTTGGCGAGGATTTGGCCGAAGCGACCGATGAAAGCAAAGCAACGCTGGCCGGATACATCGTACATGCGTTGGTGGGTGGCACGCTCCTGTTGCTGACCGTGACCCGCCTGTTTTTCCGCAGCAAGGATGGGACACCTCCTGCAGTTGGTAAGTCGGCATTGGACAAGATGGCAAAGGGTATCCATTACACTTTATATGCCGTGCTGTTCGTGTTGCCGGTGAGTGGTGTGATGACAGTCATCACCAGCGATGCGGGCAAAGCCTTGCTGTCAGGAGATGCGAATCTGTTGCCCAGAGAAGACGGCTTCAAGGACGTGTTTGCCCATGAGGTGCACGAGACACTGGTGACGGTGTTGATCGTGCTGGTGGCCGTTCATCTGCTCGGGGCGATCAAGCATCAGTTCATCACCAAAAATGGCTTGATGGAACGCATGATGTTGCGCAGAAAAGGCTGATACTGGTTTTGATTCATTGCGCAGGCTGGTTCCAAAGGGCGGGTTGACAAACCCGCCCTTTGTTTTTGGCTTAGCTGGAATATGGTGGGTCACAGAATCAGTGTATTGTTCAAGCAGGTCTTGGCCTGAGCGAGACGTGCCAGTGTGGGCGACAGATTCAATCCGGTTACTTCTTTCAGTGTTACCGCGCTTTCCTTCAGGTCGTCGAAAGATATTTCGACCGGATCGCCGGATGCCGCGAAGGCGATGGCATTGCCGAACTCGCTCGAGGGGAACACCAGCGAGCGGTCATCGAATGCCCTGGCGATGCGTGCCGCAGTCGCCCCGAAGCCGCGGCTGCGCGTCAGCAGATTCACCGCGATGATCCCGTCATCGTTCAGGCGCGCGCGGCACGCATGGTAGAACGGCAGTGTTTCCAGTGCGCCGCTGCGGGCATTCTCGTCGAAGCCGTCCACCAGGATCAGGTCGAAGCGCTTGTTGCTGCCCAGCACATAATCCGCGCCGTCGCCGATCAGCAGATGGACGCGCCTCGGGTCTTCCGGCAGTTTGAAGAACTGCCGTGCGGCGGCGACCACGTCGGGTTCGATCTCGACCACCGTGAGATGCGCGAGCGGATAGTTGCGATACAGGAACTTGGTCAGTGAAGCCGCGCCCAGGCCGATCAGCAGCACCTTGCGCGGCCAGTGCGCAGCGTCGCGCAGCAGCAGCGAGGCCATCATCTCGCGGGTGTATTCCAGCTCCAGGTTCCACGGCCGCGCGATGCGCATCGCGCCCTGTATCCATTCGGAGCCGAAGTGCAGCGTGCGTACGCCGGCTTCTTCGCGGATGTCGATGGGAATACTCACGTTTTAGCAGGCTATTAATCCCTCCCGGCCTCCCCTTGTCAGGGGAGGAGCGTGGAACGGAGATAGCAGGCAAACACCTCCCCTGACAAGGGGAGGCCGGGAGGGGTTTTCGGGGGGAAAATTATTTGCTCCATTGATTCAGCAGCCATCTGGCCCATTCGGTGACATCCGTCGCCGTCATGCCGACGCTGATACCCTGCTCGGACAGCGCATCACCCGCCGCTCCGTGCAGGTGCACCGCCAGCAGCAGCGCGTTGTCCGCCGGCATTCCTTGCGCGATGAAGGCGGCGATCATGCCGGTCAGCACATCGCCCATGCCCGGGCTGCTCATGCCGGGGTTGCCGGTCTTGTTCAGATACAGCTTGCCGTCGCGTGTGGCGCACAGGCTGGAAGCCCCTTTCAGTGCCACGCTGCATGCGAATCTTTGTGCCAGTTCCCGCACTGCCGCGGCACGGTCAGCCTGCACCTCGTTGATTCCGCAGCCCAGCAGGCGTGCGGCCTCGCCGGGGTGCGGCGTAATGATGGTGTGCGCTTTCCTGGCACGCAGATCGGCTTGCAGATCGGCGTGGCTGGAGAGCAGGATGAGCGCATCGGCATCCAAAACCAGTGCGGCATCCAGCTTGAGTGTGTGATACAGGATTTTCTGTGCCGGGAGAGCGTGGCCCATGCCGCAGCCGACTGCCAGCACATTCACACCGGGCAATTGAAGTGCCGCTGCCGCGCTGTGCAGCATCAGTTCAGGTTGCAGCAGGTCCACGCCCGGTGCGTTTTCCGCCAGCAGGCCGACATGCACGCTGCCCGCGCCCAGCTTGAGAGCGGCACGTGCCGCCAGCAGCGGTGCGCCGATCATGCCGTTCGCGCCGCCGATCACCGCGACTGTGCCGAACAGCCCCTTGTGGCTGTCGCGCGGGCGCTTCGGGAATTTCGCGATGACCTGCTTTGGGTTGATGATGTGCATGCTCATTTCTCACGAAACATTCATATGGGTGGTGCATAGTATAATCGCGTCCTGAATTTTCATTATGACCTTCACCATGTTTCGAGTCTCCGTTGGCTCCGCTGCCCTGTCTGCCTTTCGTCTGGAAAAACTGCGCGCCGCACTGGATGATGCCGCACCCGGTGTCGCCATCGCGGACACGCGCCATTGGTATTTCAGCGCGCTCAAGGGAACGGCCCTGCGCGAGGGTGGAACCAAAGGTTCCGGGCACCCAGCGGCGTCGTCCTTGCGGGGGTTGGGCAAGGCGCAAGCCGGTCTGCTGGACAAGGTGCTGGGCCTCGACCAGGCTGCGGGCGAACCTGCTGACGCGGACAAATATCAGCGCCTGCTGGTGGTTCCCCGTCTTGGCACGATCTCGCCGTGGTCGACCAAGGCCACCGACATCGCGCAGCATTGCGGCGTGTCCAGCGTGCAGCGCATCGAGCGCGGTGTAGTGTATTACCTTGCGACCAGGGACGGCAGGCAGTTGAGCGAGGCCGACCAGGCGGCGCTGTTGCCGCTGTTGCACGACCGCATGACCGAGACCGTGCTGAACGATGCCGCCGATGCGGCGGAAAAGATCTTCCGGCACGGCAAGCCGCGACCGCTGAGCAGCGTGGACGTTCTGAAGGGCGGCAGCAAGGCCCTGGAAAAAGCCGATCGCGAGATGGGCCTGGCGCTTTCCGCGGACGAGATCGAATATCTGGTCGAGAACTTTCGCAAGCTGGAACGCAACCCGACCGATGTCGAGCTGATGATGTTCGCGCAGGCGAACTCGGAGCATTGCCGCCACAAGATCTTCAATGCCGATTGGGTGATCGACGGCGTGCCCCAGGACATCTCGCTGTTCGGCATGATACGCAACACCCACAAGGTCAGCCCGCAGGGCACGGTGGTAGCCTATTCCGACAATTCCTCGGTGATCGAGGGCGCGCGCGTCGAGCGTTTTTATCCGCGATCCGATGGTGCTTACTCGTTCAGCGACGAACTGACGCACACCCTGATGAAAGTGGAGACGCACAACCATCCGACCGCCATCGCGCCGTTCGCCGGGGCCGCGACCGGCGCAGGCGGCGAGATCCGCGACGAAGGTGCGACCGGCAGCGGCTCCAAGCCCAAAGCCGGGCTGTCCGGCTTCTCGGTTTCCAACCTGAACATCCCGGGATTCGAGCAGCCGTGGGAGAAATATGAGAAGGGAGAAGAGGGCCACCCGCAAGGAGTGGGCCGTGCGGTTCCCGAAGCTTACGCTTCGACCGCTACGCTCAGGGAGAAGGGTAAAACCGCTATGTCGCATTCGACTTTACCCTTGAGCACCGAAGGTGCGGTCCCTTCTCCCTTAAACCCTTCCCAGACTTATGGCAAGCCTTCCCGCATCGTCTCCGCCCTGCAGATCATGCTGGACGGGCCGATCGGCGCGGCGGCGTTCAACAACGAATTCGGCCGCCCGAATCTGGCCGGTTTTTTCCGCACCTTTGAAGAGAACGTCAGCGGCGAGATGCGCGGCTATCACAAACCCATCATGCTGGCGGGCGGAGTCGGCAACATCGCGGCGATCCACACCCACAAACACGGGCTGCCGGTCGGCGCGCTGGTGGTGCATCTGGGCGGCCCCGGCATGCTGATCGGTCTGGGCGGCGGGGCGGCATCCAGCATGGATACCGGCAGCAACGCCGAGAATCTCGATTTCGATTCGGTGCAGCGCGGCAATCCGGAGATGCAACGCCGCGCGCAGGAAGTGATCGACCGTTGCTGGCAGATGGGAGCGAACAATCCTGTCCTGTCGATACACGATGTCGGCGCGGGTGGCATGTCCAATGCGCTGCCGGAGCTGGTGCACGGCGGCGGGCGAGGCGCGCATTTCGAGTTGCGCAAGATCCCGCTGGATGAGACCGGCATGTCGCCGAAACAGATCTGGTGCAACGAATCACAGGAGCGTTATGTGCTGGCGATCGCGCCGGAACGGCTGGAAGAATTCCGCGCCTGCTGCGAGCGCGAGCGCTGCCCGTTTGCCGTGGTGGGTTTGGCGACCAAGGACGATCAGCTCACCGTGCATGACAGCGAGTTCGGCGATTATCCGGTGGACATGCCGCTGTCGGTATTGCTCGGCAAGCCGCCCAAAATGACGCGCAACGTGGTGCGCGAAACGCCCCGTCTGAGCTCATGCGATATAACCAACATAGATCTGCGCGATGCGGTCGAGCGGGTGTTGCGTCTGCCGTCCGTGGCCAACAAGAACTTTTTGATCAGCATCGGCGACCGCACCGTGGGCGGCATGACCGCGCGCGACCAGATGGTCGGTCCGTGGCAGGTGCCGGTAGCGGATGTCGCCGTCACGCTGATGGGTTTCAATACCAATCGTGCCGAGGCGTTCGCGCTCGGCGAGCGCACCCCGCTGGCTTTGGTGAACGCCCCGGCTTCCGGCCGCATGGCGGTAGGTGAGGCGATCACCAACATCGCGGCGGCGCGCATCGACAAGATCGGCGACATCAAGCTGTCGGCGAACTGGATGGCGGCAGCAGGGCATCACGGCGAGGATGCCGCGCTGTTCGACACGGTGCGCGCGGTGGGCATGGAACTGTGCCCGCAGCTCGGCATCGGCATTCCGGTCGGCAAGGATTCGATGAGCATGAAGACCGTGTGGCAGGAAGAAGGAGAAACCAAATCCGTCACAGCCCCGCTGTCGCTGATCATCACCGCCTTTGCCCCCTGTGCGGACGCGCGCGACACGGTCACGCCGCAACTCGGCGCTTATCTGGATACCACGCTGCTGCTGATCGATCTGGGGCAGGGCAGGAACCGCATGGGGGGATCGGCATTGGCGCAGGTGTACAAACAGGTCGGCGATGTCGCGCCGGACGTGGACGATGCGAAGTTACTGAAGTCGTTCTTCGAGCTGATACAACGCCTGAATATCGAGGGCAAGCTGTTCGCTTATCACGACCGCTCCGATGGCGGTCTGTTCGTCACCCTGTGCGAGATGGCCTTTGCATCGCACGTCGGTTTGGCCATCAGCCTGGACCAGTCGCACGCCGACGCGCTGCGTGTCCTGTTCAATGAAGAACTCGGTGCGGTGATACAGGTGCGCAACCGTGATGTGCAGTACGTGCTGGAACTGGCCCATGACGCGGGGCTGAAGAGCGTGCAGAAGATCGCCGTGCTGAATCAGACCGGCATGGTAGAGATAACCCGGCACGGCGAGACATTGTTTTCGGAAAGCGGCGTGAAGCTGCAACGCATCTGGTCGGAGACCAGTTACCGGATGCAGAAGCTGCGCGACAATCCGGCCTGCGCGCAGCAGGAGTTCGACCGCCTGCTGGATGCCGCCGACCCCGGCTTGCACGTCAAACTCACTTATGACCTGAATGAAAAGATCTCCCCGTCTTTGCTGCGCAGCCGCCCGAAGATCGCCATCCTGCGCGAGCAGGGTGTGAACGGGCAGGTGGAAATGGCCGCGGCGTTCGACCGCGCAGGTTTCGCGACGGTGGATGTGCATATGAGCGACATCATCAGCGGCCGGGTGAAGCTGGCCGACTTCAGGGGGATGGCGGCGTGCGGCGGGTTCTCCTACGGCGATGTGCTCGGCGCCGGCGAGGGTTGGGCTAAATCCATCCTGTTCAATCCGCGCGCGCGCGACGAGTTCGCCGCATTCTTTCAACGCAAGGATACCTTTGCGTTGGGCGTGTGCAACGGCTGCCAGATGATGAGCAAGTTGCACGACATCATCCCCGGTGCGGATAACTGGGCGCATTTCGCGCGCAACCAGTCGGAGCAGTTCGAGGCGCGCTTCGTGATGGTCGAGGTACAGGACTCGCCGTCGATATTTTTCAGCGGCATGGCAGGGAGCCGCATGCCTGTCGTGGTTTCGCACGGCGAGGGTTATGCCGATTTTAGTTCCGACATCACGCCCGCAAGCGGGCATGAGTCTTCACTGAAACCTCGTTTGGGCGACGAGAAGAAACTGAAGGCGGTGCAGCCGTTGGTGGCGCTGCGCTATGTTGATCATCGCGGCAATGCGACGGAGACTTATCCGCTCAATCCGAACGGCTCGCCGCAGGGCATCACCGGCCTGACCACGCCGGATGGGCGCTTCAGCATCATGATGCCGCACCCGGAACGCGTGTTCCGCGCCGTGCAGAATTCCTGGCATCCGTCCGATTGGCAAGAGAACGGTGCATGGTTGCACATGTTCCAGAATGCGAGAAAATGGGTGGGGTAATTTCTTTCGCCCCGTGCGGAAGGGTCACCGCGAAGCGGCGGGGTACCACCAGTCTACCCCTTGCGGGTGTGCGGGGAGCAGGTGGAAAAGGTGGTGCTGTTCCCTATCAACGGGACAATAAAAGGGTGACCGGATGGCCTTTTTTTTATTTGAGCGGATTATTCAGGAAGGCGGGATCAAGTCGGTAGCCGCCATGTTCAATCCTTGCGCCGGCGCGCGCCAAAAGGCTGGTAAGGCTTGTGCTGTCCCGGACGTTTGCTGTCCTCCGCCGGTTTGGGCTTGGGCACCAGCAGGTTTTTCCCTGTACTGTTTTTTGAAGCCCGGTGTGCCAGAACGGCTGCACCGAGTTGTTCCTCCGTCACCGGAATGACCGTGTGTTCGCCCCTGAGGTTGTAGTCGGCGAGGCTCTCCTTGATGTCGTGGATTCGTTCCGGGGTTTTGGCTTTCTTCGCCTGTCCGGTCATCATTTGCTGCGCATCCGGCGTCAGCGTGTAGCCGCCATCCTGCCCGCTGATCAGGCCGTATGCGGAAAGGCGATAAAACGACTCCGATAATTTTGCTTCGGAAGGAACAACGCCCTGAGTCAGATCGGCCGCAGCGATGATCTCGACCAGCTCAGCCGGACGCCGCTTGGCAGCAAGGGACATCGCCAGCAACAGAATTGCATCAACATCGTGAACCGGGTACATCGGATAACCTTTGAATGAATTGGGCAGGGCAGCCAACCGGCCTCGGCGTCAAATACATCATGCCGTCCGGATGTATGGAGCCATGGGCAGGCGTGGAACTTGATGCGGCGACGCCAGGCAGCCAATGGAGATCGTAACAGGACTGACAGATAAGGGAAGCGGAACCCGTGGTGGCCAGCACATCCTGCATCAGCGGGGCAGTCCCGAGTTCGTCGCAGGTATGGCAGTTGGCAAGACTTTGACAGTGCGTTTCCACAACGGCGCCGCTACCGTTTTGTTGTCCCCGTGCGGGATATGGCAAAAAATACAAATTTCAGCATAATCATTCCAGGCGCTACTCTTGTTTGTCGAAGTCAACGGTGTCGTACTTTGGGTCATGCTGTGGCGGGTATGTGCAATGCTGCTGATGCTGGCGGTTCTGTCTGATGCGACACTCGGGTCACCGGCATGCACAGATTGCGTCAGTACGGCGCAGGCGGACATGGCTATCAGGAGTTGGCCTATACGGCAGGAACTGCTAATTGAAAAAATATTCACGATTGCGCCGTTTATGACAAAAAAAGGCCAACGACTTTTCAACCTGCAGTCGTTTTTAACTGTTTCAGCCTGCCATTGCGATGTGATACAAGCATTTAACGCGCCAACAGCTATGTTGTTGTATTGCTGATTTATATTTTTCAGGTGTATATCAATCTTCCCGCATCAGGGAAAAATCGCGTGTTTGGTTCCCTATTGCTGGAATAGGCAATTATCCGAGCTTGTGCGGTTGCCCCGTTCCCGGCCAGTCAGGGCAGCGTAAAGCACCCCTGTTTGATATCCACATTATGACTAACTGCTTCAGCAACATCACGTTGCGGGGGAGGGCGGATCCATCTGTGCAGGTATAATGCGCGCCGTTGCTGTGGATGGTTTTCGTTTATTTTTCTCTGGAGTCGTCTTGTTCAAGATCATTGGGGTCATTGCGGGTTATTACTTTTTCGGATTCTTCGGCGCGTTGCTCGGGCTGATCGTCGGGTCATTCATCGATCGCGTCAGGGTATATGGATCCGGCGGGATGAACCCATTGCGGAATGCGCTGCGCCAGGCAGTGTTCCTTGAAACGGTGTTCATCTCGATGGGCAAGCTGGCCAAGGCGGACGGGCAGGTCTCCCGGGAAGAGATCGCTCATGTCGAGCAGTTCATGCAGAAACTGAACATGACTGCGCAGCATCGCGAGCAGGCGATCAGACTATTCAAGCAGGGCGCCGATCCGGCGTTCGACATCTATCCGACCTGTCAGCGCTTCATGTCGTTTTGCGGGAACGCGAAGAATCTGAGGGAAGTGCTGCTGGCTTATCTGATCGTGATGGCGCTGGCGGACGGGCATTTCCATCCGGCGGAAAAAGAATTGCTCACCGGGATCGCCGGTCATCTCGGCTATGGTCCGGATGCGTTCAGGCAGATGATCGAGATGGTGCTGAACCAGTCCCACTTCGCCGGTGGGCGGGCCGACTCAGCCGCAGCTTTGGACGACGCGTACAAGGCGTTGGGCGTGGCCAGTGACAGTACCGACGCGGAGATCAAGCGCGCCTACCGCAAACTGATGAGCCAATACCACCCGGACAAGTTGATGGGTCAGGGCGTGCCGGAAGACATGATCGCCATTGCAACAGAGCAGGCAAAGGAGATCCAGCTTGCGCATGATTTGATCAAGAAGAGCAGGAATATTTAAGCGGTTGCAGGTGTGGGAAAATATCGTAGGAGCGCGATTCATCGCGCCCCTACAATATGTCACAATTTACTTTTTGGATAAATGATGTCCACCATACTCCACATTTTCTCCCGCCTTGAAATCCGCTTCCTCATGATGTTGCACGCGAAGCTGAAATAAAAAAAGGGGATGCCACGGCATCCCCTTTTTGTTGGTGCGCCCGGCAGGGCGCACTTACTTGGAGGTGAAAGTCCTCTACTCGCCCTGCAAGGGGAAGAGTTAGCTGAACGGCAAGGGTGTCGCGGGCGACTGCGAATCTGGAGGAAGCCGAAGGCAAAGCGCTGGC
>JBGSKJ010000152.1:0-39537 GCA_041741275.1 Gallionella sp. | reverse complement strand
GCTTCTTTGATGCACTGGGGTTGGTTTCGTTGCTGGATACACAGCAACGCTTCCAGCATGTTTAATGAACCGCCGTATGCGGAACCGCACGTACGGTGGTGTGAGAGGGCGACGGGGGTAACTCCGTCCCCTACTCGATTGATTATATTTCTCCCGGCACGCCGCTTTGTGCTTAAATCGCGCCTCGCACACAACCCAAGATAGTCATGGAAAAGATCCGCCTGTCCAAACGCATGTCCGAACTCGGCCTGTGCTCGCGCCGCGAAGCGGACAGTTATATCGAGAAGGGCTGGGTCGAAGTCGACGGCGAGATCGTCAGCGAACTCGGCAGCAAGGTCTATCCGTCCCAGCAGGTGAAGTTGCGCACCCCCGCGCAGAATACCCAGCAGCAACGCGTGACGATACTGCTCAACAAGCCGGTCGGTTATGTGTCGGGGCAGGCGGAGCACGATCACAAACCGGCGATCACCCTGCTGGACAGTGCGACACGCTGGGCGGAAGATCATTTGCCGCTGCGCTTTCATCGCAGCCAGCTGCTCGGCCTAGCCCCGGCAGGCCGCCTGGATATCGACTCGCAGGGTTTGCTGGTACTCACCCAGGACGGGCGAATCGCCAAGTTGCTGATAGGCGAAGATTCCGATGTTGACAAGGAATATCTGGTGCGCGTGCAGGGCAAGCTGGGTGACACCGGCCTGGCTTTGCTCAACCAGGGTCTCAAGCTGGATGGCGAATATCTCAAGCCCGCCAAAGTTGCCTGGCAGAACGAGGACCAGTTGCGCTTCGTGCTGCGCGAGGGCAAGAAGCGCCAGATCCGCCGCATGTGCGAGTTGGTCGGCCTGAGTGTGACCGGACTGAAGCGCATCCGTATCGGCCAGGTGAAGCTGGGTAATCTGCCGGTGGGGCAGTGGCGGTATCTGGGCCCGGAAGAAAAATTCTAACCGCCGAACAATACTAGACCCTCATCGAGTCTGGCTTTCCCTCACTCAACAGCCACTCCTGTAGCATGGCGGGTCGGCCAAAAAGCCAGCCCTGCCCGAAGTCACACTCCATTCCCAGAAGCTTTAACCTGACATCTTCGTTTTCGATCCCTTCGGAGACCACTTTCATGCCCAGCGAATGCGCCAGCTTGACTGTGGAGCGGACGATTTCCTGGCTTTGCACCGACTTTGAGATGGACTGGATGAAAGTCGCATCTATCTTCAGCGTGCCGATCGGATAGCGCTGCAAATGCCCCAGGCCGGAATGGCCGGCGCCATAATCATCGAGAGCGATGCTGCAACCCGACACGATCAGCCTGTTCATGATTTTCAATGCGAGTTCTGGGTTCTCGACCATGGCTGTTTCTGTCAGCTCCAGCTTCAGCTCTGTCGGCCTCATATTTTGGCCGGTGATGATCGCCTTCACATCGTCGACCAGTTTCTCATCGCTTAATTGGGCTGCCGACAGATTGACACTGACGAATGGCGCCACATGATCCGTGCATTCCCTCAGCGCCGGCCAGTCCCTGCAGGCCCGGTCCAGCGTCCACAGCCCGATCTCCCGGATGAAACCGGTCTGCTCGGCGATCCATAGAAAATCCTTGGGCTGAATCACCCCTTCGGTTGGATGATGCCAGCGTATCAGCGCTTCGAAACCGGAAATTCGCCCGTCCGCAAGAACGCAAACAGGCTGGTAATAAAGCTGGAACTCTTCGTGCGACAGGGCGCGCGACATTCCGTGCGAAAGGGATATCTTTTGCGTTGCTTCCCCCTTGTCGGCACTGCGGCGTATCGACTGTTTCAGCGGAATCTTCGCGCTTGCCGCCGTCTCCGTCGAACCACCGTGCTTATCCCTGAAACGCTCCAGTATCACCATCAGCAAATGGCGCAGGATCGGGTCGCTTTTTTCCAGCAACCCATCCACCAGCGTGCGCGGGATCGGCACAAGCACCGTTTTCTCAACCGCCCTGACGGTTGCAGTCCGCGGCTGATGGTCGATCAGGGACACCTCCCCGAACAGATCGCCCTTGGCCATCATCTTGATCCGGCGTTCCTTGCCCAGCTCCACAACAAAAACCTCGACGACACCCTCTTCGATGAGATAGGCGCAATCGCCGACGTCACCATGCTTGAAAATCTGCTGTCCGCCGGCAAAAACCTCCCGATCAAACTCATCAAACATACCTGCCCCCTATCCAATCGAATCCGGATGCGTATTCGTTCACCCCGGTGACCGGGCCGACAACAACCTGATCATCATTCGTCCGAATCCGCCCTTTGTGCTGCATACAAAACAAATATATCACGTCCCGGCCGGGCTGCATGGCGCAATACGATACCTGCGGAATATCGGGCCCATGATGAATATCGCGTGAAGCTGCCTATGGATTTTTTTTCGCGGCTTCCCCGCGCTTGACCAGCAATGAATACAGCCTGCGGCTATCCGCACGCAGCACCATGAAGTTGAGCCCGCCAAGATGGATGTGATCGCCGCGCTTGGGCAGCTGACCGGCGGCTTTGAGCACCAACCCGCCCACCGTGTCGCATTCCTCGTCGCTGAATTCCGTGCCTAGTGCGGCGTTGAAATCGGCGATCTCGGTATCCGCCTTGACGCGATAATGACCCGATACATCCGCGATGATGTTGTCCACATCATCATCGAAATCGTACTCGTCCTCGATGTCGCCGACGATCTGCTCCAGCACATCCTCGATGGTCACCATGCCCGACACACCGCCGTATTCGTCCGCCACCAGGGCGATATGATTGCGGTTGCTGCGAAAATCACGCAGCAGCACGTTGAGACGCTTGGCCTCCGGAACAAACACCGCGGGTCGCAACATGTCGCGCACGTTGAATTCCTCGCCAGCGTAATAGCGCAACAGGTCTTTCGCCAGCAGGATGCCGATGATATTGTCCTTGTCGCCATCGATCACCGGAAAGCGCGAGTGTGCGGTGTCGATCACGAACGGGATGAATTGTTCCGGTGGCTCGCTGATATCGATGACGTCCATTTGCGCGCGCGGGATCATGATTTCGCGCACTTGCTGTTCGGAGACTTGCAACACCCCTTCCATCATCGATAATGCGTCCGCATCCAGCAGATTGCGTTCATAGGCGCTATGCAGCAGCTCGACGAGCTGCCCGCGGTCTTCCGGTTCGCGCAGCAGAAAGGCTGAAAGGCGCTCCATCAGGCTGGGTTTGCTGGTTTCTGAATCGTCCATTTTGTCAGTGCCGGGTTGCTTGATAAGGATCAGGGAAATGCAATTTTAGCATCAGCGCGGTTTCCAGTGATTCCATCGCGGCGGCATCGGTGTCATCCTCGTGCCGGTAGCCCTGCAAATGCAAAGCGGCATGGATGGCGAGATGGGCGTAATGAGCCATCAAACCTTTATGCTGCGCGGCGGCTTCCCGTTCCGCTACCGGTGCGCAGATCACTACATCACCAGAGAGCGTAATCCCTCCCAGCCTCCCCTTGTCAGGGGAGGAGCCAGTTAGCCCCCCTGACAAGGGGGATTGGGGGGTTGGTTCTTCATCGTCATACACAAAAGTCAGCACATTGGTGGCGTAATCCTTGCCGCGGTAATTTTTGTTCAATTCCCGGCCCTCAGGCTCATCGACGATGCGCAACGTGATGCTTGCCCCATGTGGCAGCGCCGCCCTGATCCAGCGCCGCAGTTGTGCGCGGGTCGGCAGGTGCTGCGCGCAACTTGCGTACTGGACAGTCAGTGAGAGCTTTGATGAAAATGACTTGTCGCGGGAGTTTCTGCCGTTTGTCTGGCTCATGTCATTCACCGGAAATTCAGAGCTCGCCGCGCAGCGTATGACGCACCACCCGGGTGATCTTTACCTCGACGAAGCGACCGATCATGCCCGCTTCACCGCTGAAGTTCACGATACGGTTGTTGTCGGTGCGCGCGGCCAGCTCGTTCCCGTCCTTTTTCGAAATCCCCTCTACCAGCGCGCGCTGCGTCGTGCCCAGCATCGCATGCGCCACCGCCGCTTCCTGTTCCGTGATACGGTCCTGCAAGCGCTTCAGGCGCGCCACCTTCACCTCGTGCGGCGTATCGTCGCGCAGCTCCGCGGCGGGTGTGCCGGGGCGCGGGCTGTACAAATAGCTGAAGCTGTTATCAAATCCCACTTCATCGATCAGCTTCATGGTTGCCTCAAAGTCCTGCTCGGTCTCGCCCGGGAATCCGACGATGAAGTCCGAGGTGACGCAAATACCGGGACGTGCCGCGCGCACCCGGCGAATGATGGATTTGTATTCGAGCACGGTGTGGCCGCGTTTCATCGCCGCCAGAATACGATCCGATCCGGACTGCACCGGCAGATGCAAGTGGCTGACCAGTTTGGGCATGATCGCGTACAGGTCGATCAGTCGCTGTGACATATCCCTGGGATGCGAAGTGGTGTAGCGCAGCCGTTCCATGTCCTCCAGCGCGGCGATTGACTGCAGCAGATACGCGAAATCCACAGTGTCTCCGTCCCCGCCCGTGCCGAGGTAGGCGTTGACATTCTGGCCGAGCAGGGTGACCTCTTTCACACCCTGCGCCAGCAGATCTTCGACATCGCGCATCACATCGGCCAGCGGGCGCGACACCTCTTCACCGCGCGTGTAGGGCACCACGCAGAACGTGCAATATTTGCTGCACCCCTCCATGATCGAAACGTAAGCCTGTCCTGAGCCTGTCGAAGCGGCCTTGCCCGAGCTCTTCCCCGAGCCCACTGCATGGCCCAGAACGGGCGCAGGCAGATGATCGAATTTTTCGATCTCCGGAAAACTGATGTCCACTTGCGAACGGCCGGTCACCCGGCGTGCCTGCAGCAATTGCGGCAAGCGGTGAAGGGTCTGCGGTCCGAACACCACATCCACATACGGGGCACGCTGCAGGATGGCGGCACCCTCCTGGCTGGCCACACAACCGCCCACGCCGATCAGCAGGTTCGGGTTGGCAAGTTTCAGCGTGCGCACCCGTCCCAGATCCGAAAATACTTTCTCCTCTGCCTTCTCCCGTATCGAGCAGGTGTTGAACAGGATCACATCCGCCTCTTCGGGATGTTCGGTCTGCACCATACCATCGCTGGCGCGCATTACGTCTGCCATCTTTCCCGAGTCGTACTCGTTCATCTGGCAGCCATAGGTTTTGATATATAGTTTTTTTAACACAACGTAATGATACCCAGATAGTCAAACAGCTTTTCAAATTGCCCCAAATCGGGGCAACAACCTAAAATCCCGCAAACCCCTAATTTTAATTGCGCGTAATCCCAACTAAAATGGTTATATACTCCGAACAGTTTCAGTCAACTATTTTTAATGGTTGGGTTAGTAACTCACAGGGGAAATAATCAATTGGACTATGTCGCTACTGTAGCATCGATATTTACCGTAACACTCGTAATTGGCTTTGCAATTTGGATGCTGACCCAGATCGTCAAAAGTAAATAAGCGGCATGTGCGGGGCAATTTTTAACATGTCCCCTGCCGCTTAACTGCTCCCGCCTCCCCCCCCTTTTGCCTGCGTTTGATAACGCCGGGCTGGTTTTCTTTCGCATAATCGTTTGCCAAATAAAAAATTTGTGCTACGATTTAGTCTGCTTGACTTGATGTTGTATTCAATCTGGTTCTCTTGGGAGGGGAAAAATGGCAATTATCGCGACGATCAGTTCAGTAGGTACCATGCTGGGAGCAATCGTGTTTTCTTTGTGGATGATAAAGCAACTGTTCAAATAACAAGAACACCAGGCACCAAATAAAAAACCAGCCTAGGCTGGTTTTTTTGTTTGGTGGTGATAGGTGGATTTGAACCACCGACCTCAGCGTTATGAGTGCTGCGCTCTAACCACCTGAGCTATATCACCGCAAAGAGCGCGGCATTCTCCAGACTTCGCCCTGTCTTGTCAATGTGCGCAGGGAACATTCTTCAGCTCACTGCCGGTAAAATCCTTTTGCATCGAGGTCAATCTGGCCGCTGTCGCGGAATCCACACCCTTCAGGATGAATATGGTGGCCTTGCGCTTACCGGGACGTTCTCCAACCCGCGCGGAATGCACATCCTTGGCGCGCAACACATTGAGGTAGTTTTGCGCCGCTTCCCGGGTCTTGAATACGCCCAGTGAAATGGCATTCCGCCAGGGACCCGCATCCTGCACGACGAAATATTCCCCGACACTGCGCGCCTTGAGCTGCTCGACTTTCTGGTTTACGGCAGCCTTGCTGCCCAGCGGCGGTATGTACACCCAATAGCCGATGACTTGTTCAACCTGGCGTTTATCCAACTTATTGCCGAGCTGCAAAGCCGACAACGCGGCCGTGGCAAGCTTCAAATTGGCTCCTGAAAAATCACCCCACTCCAGACAGGTCGGAGTATGCGTCCCGGTTGCGAACGGAGCAGAGCTGGCCAGCAACAGCTGCGGGTTGGGGGGACGCGGATGCGGAACTGCGGGCAGGTCGAGAGTGGGTATGGGTGCGGGAACGTGCGATGTCGCGACAGGGACGGCTTGCGACTCATCCAGCAAGCGGATCTTCTCCTCATGCAGGGCGGGTTGTGCTTGCACCACCGGATCATTCGGGTACCCGGCCAATAGTTCTTCGATCCGCCATACCCCTGCCCGCTGTATCAACGCGAATAAAATCACGTTCGCCAGCAGTAACAACCAGAACCCTGTCCTCATGCCTCGCTCGCTTCCTGTGCGATTAACAGCAGACCTTGCAGAACCAGATCATCCACGATGCGCAGCGGCATCCCGAGATGTTCCTGCAAGACCCGCCCCGCCCCGCCGCTCAACACCACCGGCGCGCTGTTGTGGACCAGCAGCGCATGCTGCCGCTGTATCGCACCACAACTGGCCTGGATCGCGCCGCTGAACATCGCAGCGGCGGTATTGTCCGGGAAAGGCATATACTCCCCCGGACCCGTCTTCAACCGGGCCGTTGCGGCACCCAGACTGCTCTGCATCAGTTCCACCCCGGGCAGAATCAGCCCGCCGGTGAACTCTCCCTGCCCGGACAAAGCGTCTATCGTGGTCGCCGTACCGCAACTCACCGCCAGACATTCTCCGCGCACCAGATGCCATGCAGCGATCAACGCAGCCCAACGGTCGCTGCCTAGCTGGCCGGCCTGGGCGTAACCGTTGCGCACGCCGCACTGCTCCTGCCGTGCGACGACAAAATGCGGCTTGCCACCCCTGTCCACGCCGATCTCGCGTATGTGCCGCGCGACCTTATCGCCTGCCACATTGCTCACCCAGACCTGTTCGATGTCATGCAAGCCCGTACCGGGCAAAGCCTGACCGGAGCCCGACGAGGGGTCGCAGTGACCGGCAAGGTGTTGCGACAATTCACCGGCCTGTGCAACAGGCAATACCCCGCTCGCAAACCAGTCCATTCCCTGTACCAGAGCCCACTTGATCCGGGTGTTGCCGCAATCGATCAGCAACCTTATCACGATCTTCCCCCGACCTCACCGGCATTGAAACTCCGCATGCCCTGCGCGGTTTCCAGGCATAACTCCCCGTTGTCACTGACTCCGCGCGCAATCCCGCTCACGGTCTTTCCGTCTGCCATGCGCAAACTGACCGGGCTGTTCTGATGGAAATGACAGCTCTCCCATTCCTTGCGCAGCGGGGCAAAACCTCCCAGCTCGAACTGCCGCAACACACCCGCCAACTCTTGCAACACGGTAGCCAGCAATTGACTCCGCGAGGGCATCACGGCGCACACTTCATCCAGTGCGCAGGCTGGTTGATCGATACGCCGCACCAGTTCAACCGGCAAGGTGCAATTCAAGCCGATGCCGATCACCACCGCGCTCGGCCCCAGCATATCTCCCTGCGCCTCGATCAGCACGCCGCCCAGTTTTCCTTGCGCAGTCAGGATGTCATTCGGCCATTTCAAACGCACCCCTTGCGCACCCAGTCTGTTCAGGGCGCGCACCTGGGCCACACCCACCGCCAGACCCAGGCCCGACAAGGCATTCAGCCCGCAGGAAAAACGCCACAACAGGGAAAATGTCAGCGCGGTACCAAGACCGGAATGCCAGGTGCGTCCCAGCCGTCCGCGCCCTGCAGTCTGCAACTCCACCGCCAGCACGCTGCCGCGGGGCGCCCCCCCGTTTGCAGCATCCGTCCTGGCGCGCTGCAACAGCAGGGCATTGCTGGAAGCGGCCTGCGGCAATATCTCGATATCGAACTGTTTGGCATCCTTGCCCAGCCAGCGCAATATTTCAGACAGCTCCAGGTGTTGCCATGGGCGCGCCAGACGATATCCCCGGCCGCGTATCCGTTGCAATACCACGTCATATTTCCCGACTTCGGCCAGCGCGTTGAACACGCTCGCGCGTGACACGCCGAGTTGTCCCGCCAAAATCTCGCCGGAATGAAATTCACCGTCCGCCAACAGATTCAACAACTGCCAAACCCTGGCATTGGGAATGCCTGCCGTCATTGCGGCATCTCCTCATCCTGGCGCGGTTGCACTTCAAGAAACGTCATGATTTCGTCGCGCCGTTTCAATGCGTCCTGATAGCCCAGATCGATCAGCGCCCGGCAGAACTTTCTTTCGGTCAGCAGATAACTCACCAGCGTCGCGCCGCTGTGTTTTCTGACTCCGGCCAGACGCAGCAGCAAGCGTATCGTCCAGGGCAGTTCATGGGTGTACCGCTCGGCAATCTTGTCGATCGGCTGGCTGGGCGAAATAACCATCACGTCTACGTGTTTGAGATTTGTGCTCACGCGCATCTCCGCAGGCATGATCGCAACCAGATCGTTGATCTTTTTCAACCGCTCCAGATCCACGTCCATGTGATCGAGAAAGATGCTGTTCAGCGCATGCCCGGCAATCTGCGCCAGAGTCGGATATTCATGCATTTCGGCGCGGTGGGACTGATTGACATACTCAATTGCGGTGACTCCGATCACCAGTATGCGCGTTGCACCCAGATGCAAAGCGGAACCGATCGGGGATATCTGGCGCATCGAACCATCGCCAAAATATTCACGGTTGATCAAGGTCGGCTTGAACAGAAAAGGAAGTGAAGCGGAAGCCAACAGGTGCTTGGTCTCGATTTGTGTCGACATGCCCATGCGTCCGGTGCGCCGCCATGGAACCAGATCTTTCGCCCCCTGATAAAAAGTCACCGATTGCCCGGAACCATAGCCGGATGCAGTGATGCTCAGCGCGCGCAGCAAGCCCGCATCTATGCTCTCCTGAATCTGCTCGCAGGGCAGCATCTCTTCCAGAAATTCGATCAGCGGCGAATTATCGAGCAGCGAGACCCGGTTGAGCCTGTTGATACCCATCAACCTTAACATCACCCCCGCGAACCAGAACGCGGTGTTATTGAACACGCCGATCACATCGGTGCGATAGATCTGGCTGGCGTGAAAATTCTTCCAGGTATTGACCAGATACTGCACGCCCATGCTGAAATTCTTCGCGTTAACCGCAAGCGTGGCCGCATTCAGCGAACCCGCCGAGGTGCCGCAGACAATCTGGAACGGAATGTGCGCCCGGCGTGGCAAAAATTCCGCAATCGCCTTGAGTACCCCTACCTGATAGGCGGCACGCGCCCCGCCGCCGGTGAGTATCAGCCCTGTGCGCTTTTCCATCAACGTCCTATTCGGCTGCCGCCCGGACCGATTCCAGCGCGTCTCTGAGCGTTTCCTCGGGCAACGCATTCAGGGTTTCGGACAGCATTTCGGCCGCATCCATCGCCTCAACCTGCACAGATTCCGGATCGGTATTTGCTACCAATACCGCAGCCGCGCCCACCACCCTGAGCAACCTGGCCCGTTCGTTCATCAACATCTCGATCTCCCTGCTGAGCAACTCGACTTCCTGCTTGTTCATAAGCTTCTCCCTAGTGTATCTTCACGCCTGCCACCGCCAGCGCACTCATGTTCACGATGCGCCGCACCGTGGCTGTGGAAGTCAATATATGCACCGACTTGTTGGCACCCAACAGGATCGAGCCTATCGTTATGCCGTCGCCCCCGGTCATCTTCAGCAAATTGTAGGCTATGTTAGCCGCGTCCAGATTCGGCATGATGAGCAGATTCGCTTCGCCCTTCAAGTGTGTGCCGGGGAAGGCCGTTGTGCGCAGACTTTCCGAAAGCGCGGCATCGCCGTGCATCTCGCCTTCCACTTCCAGTTCCGGCGCGATCTTTTCAAGCAACTCGCGCGCCCTGCTCATCTTGCGCGCCGAAGCGTCGGCATGGCTGCCAAAGTTCGAATGCGACAACAGCGCGACTTTCGGCGTCAAGCCGAAACGCCGCACCTCTTCGGCCGCCAGCATGGTCATTTCGGCAACTTGCTCCGCGACAGGATCAAGATTGACATGGGTATCGCAGATGAACAGCGTGTGTCTGGGCAACAACAGAATGTTCATCGCCGCATACATCGTCACCCCAGGACGATGCCCGATCACCTCATCGATGTAGCGCAGATGCCCGAGCGGCTGCGAAACCGTCCCACACAGCATCGCATCCGCCGCGCCCATGCGCACCAGCATCGCAGCGATCAGGGTATTGCGCCTGCGCATCTCGCGCTTGGCCGCATCCGGCGTGATTCCGCGGCGCTGCATCAGGCGATGGTACTCGCTCCAATATTCGCGATAGCGCGGATCGCTCTCCGGATTCACCAACTCGAAATGCTCACCCGCGCGGATGCGCAAGCCCAATTTGGCGATGCGCTGCTCGATCACTGCCGGACGGCCCACCAGTATCGGATAGGCGATACCTTCGTCCACCACTGTCTGCACAGCGTGCAGCACGCGGGACTCCTCGCCCTCCGCATATACCAGACGCTGCGGTGCACGCTTGGCGGCCTCGAACACCGGCTTCATCAGCATGTTGGAATGGTACACAAAACCGTCCAGCAGTTCGCGATACGCCGCCATATCGGCGATCGGCCGCTCCGCCACTCCGCTGTCCATCGCCGCCTGCGCCACGGCCGGTGCAATGCGCATGATCAGGCGCGGATCGAACGGCTTTGGAATCAGATGATCCGCGCCGAAACTCAAATCTTCTTCACCGTACACAGATGCCACGGCATCTGATTGCTCTGCCTGTGCCAGTTCCGCTATCGCGTGCACGGCAGCATGCTTCATCGCTTCGTTGATGGTGGAAGCGCCCACATCCAGCGCACCCCTGAAAATATACGGGAAGCACAGCGCGTTATTGACCTGGTTCGGATAATCGGAACGCCCGGTCGCCAGGATCGCATCGGGGCGCGCCGCCTTGGCGATATCAGGCATGATCTCCGGGGTGGGATTGGCCAGCGCGAAGATCAGCGGTCTGTCGCCCATCCGCCTGACCATTTCCGGCTTCAGCACCCCGCCTGCCGACAGGCCGAGGAACACATCGGCTCCGGCGATCACTTCGGCCAAAGTGCGGGCGGCTGTCTGCACCGCATAGCGCGCCTTGTTGTCGTCCATTTCCTCGACTCGCCCTTTGTACACCACGCCCTTGATGTCGGTGACGATGATGTTCTCCATGCGCACGCCGAGACTGACCAGCATGTCCAGGCAGGCCAGCGCCGCCGCACCCGCGCCGCTCACCACCAGTTTGATCTTTGCAATTTCCTTGCCGACCACCTTGAGGCCGTTCAGCAAAGCCGCGCCGACGATGATCGATGTGCCGTGCTGGTCGTCGTGAAACACCGGGATCTTCATCCGCTCGCGCAACTTGCGCTCGATGTAAAAACATTCCGGCGCCTTGATGTCTTCCAGATTGATCCCGCCGAAAGTCGGCTCCAGCGCGGCGATGATGTCCACCAGCTTGTCCGGATCGCGCTCGTCGATCTCCAGATCGAACACATCGATGCCGGCAAACTTCTTGAACAGCACACCCTTGCCTTCCATCACCGGCTTCGCCGCAAGCGGGCCGATCGCGCCCAGGCCCAGCACCGCCGTGCCATTGGTGATCACAGCGACCAGATTGCCGCGTGCCGTCATGTTGCGCACCTCGGCGGGATTCTCCACGATCAGCTCACAGGCCGCCGCCACTCCCGGTGAATAGGCCAGTCCCAGATCGCGCTGGGTGATCATCGGCTTGGTAGCGTTGACGGAAATTTTGCCAGCCGGGGCCTGGCGGTGATACTGCAGCGCGGCTTCGCGCAGTTGCTCGTCCATTTTTCCCTCTTGTTATCCAAATAGCCCGGTGATTATAGCGCAGCACCATCCCGCGCTCCCGCACAGTTAATTCGCCAGCGCTGCCAGCATCTTTTCCAGCCGTTTCACCGACACGATCACCGGCGTTTTCAGTTCCTGCGCAAACAGCGATACACGCAGCTCCTGCAACAGCCATGCAAACTCGTTGATACGGGTATCGGCCTTGCTCTGCTGCGCCTGGCGCAGCTTTTGCCATGCCTGAGTGAGCGGCTGCATCTGGGCCATGCACTGCGCGTCGCGCGCCGGGTTGCTGCGCAATTTTTCGATGCGCAGGTTTATCGCCTTGAGATAACGCGGCACATGCTGCAGGCGTTCATACGGCGTATCGGCGATGAAGCGCTTGTGCAGCAGCCATTCGAGCTGGGTACGCACATCTTGTGATGCCTGCACATGCGCCTTGAGCTGCGGAAGATTCTTCTGCACGGCCTGGTATTCAGTCAGCACATTACCGACCAGCCGCGCGAGTTCCTGCGCGATCAGCAGCAGGCGGTTCTTCGCTTCCTTGCCGCGCACGGTGAATTCCGCCTCGTTGGTCGGCAGGGGATCATTCAGGCAACAACGCTCGAAGGTCATCGCCAGTATCTGTTGCTGCAATTCCTGTTGCGTGCCGCCAAAAGGCGAATTGGCTGCCATGAACAACATACCCAGATGTTGCGCACCGGGCAGGCTCTTTTCCAGATACTTCACCTGCTCCTTCAACAGTAGTATGAACAAACGGCGCAAACCGCCGCGATGCGCGGCTTGAGCAGTATCGCGGGTGTCAAAGGCGCGCAGCACCACCGCATCACCCTCGTCCACCAGCGCGTTGAACAGTGTGACGTTTTGTCCGGCACGCTTCACTATGCGTGTCTCGGAAAACTCGCCGAAACTCCACGAGGTATAGCGTTGATCTGAACTGGATTCGCCTTTTTCCTCCGTCGCCGCAACGATCGCGGGCGCGGCCCGGGGCGCAAGCTCGCCGTGCAGTTGAACGAAGTTGCGCGACATGCCTAGCTGCCTGCCATGCTCGTCAACGACGCGGAAATTCATCAGCAGGTGCGGCGGCAACTGTTCGAGGCGGAACGCATCCGGCGCCACGTCGAGCTGCTTCTGCCCGCGGATATGGCGCGTCAACGCCTGAAGCAGCGGCGTGTTGGATGGCGGCACTTCACGGCAGAACGCCGCGGCAAATTCCGCCACCGGCACCAGATTGCGGCGCAGCTTTTGCGGCAGCGTCTTTATCAGTTGCACGACCTTCTCCGCCAATATCCCCGGAATCAGCCATTCGCAACGCGCCGCGACCACCTGGTTGATCAGCGCCAGCGGCACGGTGAGCGTGATGCCATCGTCGTTCCTGCCCGGCGAAAAGTTGTAGCTCAGCGCAAAACTGACGTTGTCTATCTTCAGGTTCGGCGGGAACTGGTCGGTGGTAATGCCGGCCGCTTCGTGGCGCATCAGGTCGTCTTTTTTCAGGTACAGCAGTTTCGCGTCGGCGTGCTCCGCTTCCCTGCGCCAGTTTTCGAATGCCGCGCCGTTGTGAATGTGCTTGGGTACAAGGTCATCGTAAAACGCGTAGATCAACTCGTCGTCCACCAGCACATCGGGGCGGCGCGCCTTGTGCTCCAGCGCTTCGATGTCGGCGATCAGCTTTTGGTTGTGTGCGAAGAACGGTGCGCGCGTCTCGAACTCGCCTCCCACCAGTGCCTGGCGTATGAACACCTCGCGCGATTCCGCCACATTCATCGGCCCGTAATGCACGCGCTTCTTGGCGTTGAGCAGCAAGCCGTGCAGGGTGCTGCGCTCGTAGGCCACCACCTGCGCGGCCTTCTTCTCCCAATGCGGATCGTAATAATGCCGCTTGATCAGGTGCGCGCCGGTCTCCTCCAGCCATTCCGGCTCGATGCGCGCCACGCAGCGCGCGTACAAACGGTGCGTCTCGATCAGCTCTCCTGCCATCACCCACTTGGTGCCCTTTTTCGCCAGCACGGAATTGGGCGCGATGAAGAACCTGATGCCGCGCGCGCCCAGATATTCATTGCTTTCCACGCTCTTCATGCCGATGTTGCCGAGCAGCCCGCACAGCAGGGCTTTGTGGATCTGCTCATAGGTCGCTGGCTGCTCGTTTTCGCGCATACCCATCTCCGCGACTTGTCCGTGCAACTGCTGGTGCAGTTCGCGCCATTCGCGCAAGCGCAGCGGCGACAGGAAATTCCTGCGGCACTCTTCCGCCAGCAGGCGATTGGACTTTTTATCAGCCAAAGCCTGTTCGAACCATGCCCATATCTTCAGGTAGGCGAGAAAATCGGAACGTTCATCGGCAAAGCGTTTGTGCGCCGCGTCCGCGGCTTCCTGCCTGTCCAGCGGACGTTCGCGCGGATCCTGCACCGACAGTGCGCTGGCGATGATCAGAATCTCGGTCAGGCAATGATATTGCCGTCCAGCCAGCAGCAGGCGCGCGATCTTCGGGTCGAGCGGCAGTTTGGCAAGCTCGTGCCCCAGTTTGGTGAGTTGTTGCGCTGCATCAATCGCGCCAAGTTCGGCGAGCAGTTGATAACCGTCCGCGATCATGCGCGGCGTCGGCGGCTCGATGAACGGAAATTCGGCGATATTGCCCAGCTCCAGCGCGCTCATGCGCAGGATCACGGTGGACAAAGAAACCCGGAATATTTCCGGGTCGGTGAATTCCACACGCTGCAAAAATTCCGCTTCCTCGTACAAGCGCACGCACACGCCGCTCATCACCCGCCCGCAGCGTCCGGCACGCTGATTGGCGGCGGCGCACGAGATCTTTTCGATGTGCAGTTGCTCGACTTTCTGCCGGATACTGTAACGGTTCACCCGCGCCAAACCGCAGTCGATGACGTAGCCGATGTTGGGCACGGTCAGCGAGGTTTCCGCGACGTTGGTTGCCAGAACTACACGGCGTTGTCCTCCTGTCTTGAACACCCTGTCCTGCTCGGCCACCGACAAGCGCGCGAACAGCGGTAGCACTTCTATTCCTTTTGGATGATGCTTGCGCAAGGATTCCGCGGTGTCGCGTATCTCGCGCTCGCCGGGCAGGAACACCAGCACATCGCCGCGCAAGCCGCCTGCGGCCAGTTCGTCCAGCGCAGCACTGACCGCCTGCGGCACATCCTGCGCCTCACCCTCCTCGCTCACCTGCAACGGACGATAGCGCGTCTCGACCGGGTAACTGCGCCCGGACACCTCGACCACCAGCGCGCCGAAATGTCTGGCGAAGCGGTCGGCGTCCAGCGTGGCAGAGGTGATGATGAGCTTGAGATCGGGGCGGCGCGGCAACAACTGCTTGAGATAACCGAGCAGAAAGTCGATGTTCAGGCTGCGCTCGTGCGCCTCGTCGATGATCAGCGTGTCGTAATTCTTCAGCAGCGGGTCGCTGTGTATCTCGGCGAGCAGTATCCCGTCTGTCATCAGCTTGATGCTGGTGTCCGGTGACACCTTGTCGTGGAAGCGTACCTTGTAGCCGACCGCACCGCCGAGTTCGGTTTTCAGTTCGAATGCGATGCGTGTCGCCACGGTACGTGCCGCCACGCGACGCGGCTGGGTGTGCCCGATGCAGCCCGATACACCGCGGCCCAGTGTCAGGCATATCTTCGGCAACTGCGTGGTCTTGCCCGAACCGGTTTCGCCGCACACGATCACCACCTGGTTTTCGACTATGGCGCGCGCCAGGTCCGCGCGCTTGCCCACCACCGGAAGATCGGCAGGGAACTCGATCACGGAGAGAGAATCAAGTCGCGCTTTGCGGCGCAAGGCGCTTGCTGATAATACGGAATTCACGGTCTCGGCCCCGAAAAGCAAAAGGGATTAGCACTCGGCTAATCCCTCAATGTGGTGGGTCTGGAAGGACTTGAACCTTCGACCAAAGGATTATGAGTCCTCTGCTCTAACCAACTGAGCTACAGACCCGAAAAAATCAAACCTTCTCCAGCCTAGTCTTCGCTATCGAGGAAACTCTTGAGCTTCTCGGAACGCGACGGGTGGCGCAACTTGCGCAGTGCCTTGGCTTCGATCTGCCGGATACGTTCACGTGTCACATCGAATTGCTTGCCGACCTCTTCCAGCGTGTGGTCGGTGTTCATTTCGATGCCGAAGCGCATGCGCAACACTTTGGCCTCCCGCTGCGTCAGGCTGTCCAGAATGTCCGCTGTCGCGCCGCGCAGACTCTCGTAGATCGCCGCATCGATAGGCACGGTGGTATGCGAGTCTTCGATGAAATCACCGAGGTGCGAATCATCGTCGTCGCCCACCGGCGTTTCCATGGAGATCGGCTCCTTGGCGATCTTGAATATCTTGCGGATCTTGTCTTCCGGCATCTCCATCTTGATCACCAGCGTCGCGACATCCGGTTCCTGACCGGTCTCCTGCATGATCTGCCGCGAGATGCGGTTCATCTTGTTGATGGTCTCGATCATGTGCACCGGAATCCGGATGGTGCGCGCCTGGTCGGCGATGGAACGGGTGATCGCCTGGCGTATCCACCAGGTCGCATAGGTCGAAAATTTGTAACCGCGACGGTATTCGAACTTGTCCACCGCCTTCATCAGCCCGATGTTGCCCTCCTGGATCAGATCGAGGAATTGCAGACCGCGATTGGTGTATTTCTTGGCAATGGAGATCACCAGCCGCAGGTTGGCCTCGATCATGTCGCGCTTGGCGCGGCGTGCCTTGGCTTCACCGTTGGTCATCTGACGGTTGATCTCTTTCAGGTCGCGAATCGGGATACCGACGCGCTGTTGCAGATCCAGCAGGCGCTGCTGCTGTTCCACGATGGCATGCTGGTAACGCCCCAGCGTTTCCACGTAAGACTTTTTCGACTTCAGTTCCTGGGCCACCCAGTGTAAATTTTCCTCGTTGTCGGGGAACGACTTGATGAAGTAAGGACGCGGCATCTTGCCCTTGGTGACACACATATCCTGGATGCTGCGCTCGCTGCGGCGGACCTCTTCGACCAGACCGCGCATGGTGTCGCACAATGCATCCACTTGCTTCGCCGAGAAGCGGAATTTCATCAACTCGTCAGAAATGCCGTTCTGGAGCTTGTCGTACTGTTTGCTGCGATAGCCGTGTTTCTCGTATGCCTTGCCTATCTTGGTGAACAAATCGGCGATTACAGAAAAACGCTCCAGCGCATTGGCTTTCAGCAATGCCAGATTGGCTGCAGCGGCCGCTGCAGCAGCGGCTGCCGCTGCTTCCTCGTCTTCTTCGTCGGCTTCCTCGGCTTGAACCGGCTCTGCTTCCTCTTCGCCCTCTGCGCCGATGACAGCCTCGTCTTCAGCATCCACGAAACCATCGATCAACTCGTCGATGCGCATCTGATCATTCTTGATCTTCTCGACCAGCACCAGGATTTCGGCGATCGTCGCCGGACACATGGAGATCGCCTGAATCATGTGCTTCAGGCCTTCCTCGATACGCTTGGCGATCTCGATCTCTTTTTCGCGGGTGAGCAGTTCGACCGTCCCCATTTCACGCATATACATGCGCACCGGGTCGGTGGTGCGGCCGAACTCGGAGTCCACCGTGGAAAGCGCGGCTTCGGCCTCCTCCACCGCATCTTCATCCGCAGCAGCGGGCGCGGCATCCGACATGATCAGAGTCTCGGCATCGGGAGCCACATCGCACACCGAGACACCCATCTCGTTTATCATGCTGACCACGCCTTCAATCTGCTCGACTTCGAGCATATCCGGCAAATGGTCGTTGATTTCCGCGTAGGTCAGATAACCGCGCTCCTTGCCCAGCACGATTAGGGCCTTCAAGCGTGTGCGCCGCGCCTCGATATCCTGTTGCTGGTCAGGAACCTGTTGCTCGACGACTGGAGCCTGTTTCTTGCCCGGTTTCTTCTTGTCTTTAGGCTTTGCCATGTTCAAATTCCCGATTACGTAAGGCGCCTGATTGTGTCCGGCCGCCGAAAAGCGGCGGATTATACCCGATTCCGCCTGAAATTTCCTTATCTCATTAGATGGTTAGCTTTGCATAGCCAATCGACTGATAAATCTACTGATGGGACTTCTAGCCATCTGACCAACCCAGCAAAAGACGGTTGCCAAGTAGTTTGTTATAAGCCGGCAACAAACGCCAGCCAAGTCCACCCGCAAGGGGTACGCCGTGGTTGCAAGGGGCTAAAGCCCCAACAACACACGCAGGCCGGTTAGCCTCGTTGCAGCAAAAGCCGGTACTGCTCGCGTTCCGAATCGGTCAGGCTGGACACACCTTTGGCCTCCAGCGCTTGACGCTGCTGCTGGCGTCGGCCTTCATTGAACTTGCCGACCAACCCGACAAACTCGGCAGCCACGTCAAAGTCCTCACCCCAGCTCAACATGTCCGCTTCAACTGCTGCCAATATCTTTTCATGAGTCGTGCCCTGGAACAGTTGCATAAGTGCTGGACTGCTCAATGCGAAATCCGCTTCACGCAATACCAGCAACACAGAAGCGATGGCTTCGGCTTCCGCGCCCGCACCACTCCATTCAGCGGAAACCTGCGCGCCCAGTTCGGGCTGGGCTATCAGGCATTGAAGCATTAGCCGATGCACGGAAGGTGTCGAACGTGCGGCTTTCTGGTAGCCGCGGCGTGCTGCACGCGCGACCGGTTGGATTTCATACAGCGCCTCCAGTTCCGCCTGGCTGACACCCGAAAGTGCCGCCACTTCCTTGCGCAACAGCAATGCCGTAGCCGGTGCGGCGATCGCGGTCAGCAGCGGCTTGGCGTGCTGCAGCAATTGGTTGCATCCTTCCTGGCTGCGCAAATCCAGCCCGGCGCTGATCTCGCGCAACAGATAAGCCGACAAGGGCATGGCCTCCTGCACGCGCTGCTCGAAAGCGGCCTTGCCGAATTCGCGGATGAAGCTGTCCGGATCATGTTCGACCGGCAGGAAGAGGAAACTGATGCGCTTGCCGTCCTGCAGATAGGGCAGCGCGTTTTCCAGCGCCCGCCAGGCTGCGCGCTGCCCCGCCTTGTCGCCGTCGAAACAGAACACGATGTGCTCGGTGAGACGCAGCAACTTTTGAATGTGGTACGGTGTAGTCGCCGTGCCGAGGGTCGCCACGGCGTATTCCACGCCGTGCTGCGCCAGTGCCACCACGTCCATGTAGCCTTCCACCACCAGCACTTGCTGCGCCGCACGGATGGCCTTTTGCGCCTGGAACAGCCCATACAGTTCGCGGCCTTTTTCAAACAGCGGCGTTTCCGGCGAATTGAGATACTTGGGCTCGCCCTTGTCCAGCACGCGTCCACCGAAGCCTATGACCTGACCGCGCCCATTGATGATCGGGAACATGATGCGGTCGCGGAAGCGGTCATATCGCTTTCCCTCATCATTGCTGATTACCAGACCGGTCTCGCTCAACGTATCACTCTGGTAATCCGGAAACGCCGCAGCCAGGTTCTGCCAGGCGTCCGGCGCATAACCGATACCGAATTTAGCCGCGATTTCGCCGCTCAGTCCGCGCTGCTTGAGATAATCGATCGCGCGCTGGGAAAGCTTGAGTTGCTCGCGGTAATAGCGCGTGGCGGATTGCATCACCTCATACAGATCCGGCGCGACTTTCTGGGCAAATTCTCTCTGGGCATCGCCACCTGTGGGACGTTCATTGGGAACCTCCAGGCCAATGCCGCGCGCCAATTCCCCGATCGCGTCGACATAACCCATACCGGCATGCTCCATGACAAAGCCGATCGCCGTGCCGTGTGCACCGCAACCGAAGCAATGATAGAACTGCTTGGTCTGGCTGACGGTAAACGAGGGGGATTTTTCGTTGTGGAACGGGCAGCAGGCGACGAAATTCGCACCGGCCTTTTTGAGCGGCACATAGCGCTCGACCACGTCCACGATATCTAGGCGATTGAGCAGGTCCTGAATGAAGTTTTTTGGAATCAAGCCAACACCGCCTTTTCATTGCGCCCGGCAACAAACCGGGGAATGGTTAACGGGGGTATCCACCCGGGTATGGTTATGATCTGATTACTTTGTGAGTTGCGCTTTGATCAGTGCGGAGACTTTACCCATATCGGCGCGGCCGGCTAGCCCGGGTTTGAGCACACCCATCACCTTGCCCATGTCTTGTTGACCAGTCGCACCGGTCGCGGCAATCGCCTCGGCAACAGCCGCATTGATTTCGGCTTCACTGAGTTGTTGCGGCATGTAGTTGGCCAGCACGCTCATCTCGAACTTTTCGACATCCGCCAGATCCCGGCGTCCCGCCGCTTCATATTGACTGATGGAATCGCGCCGCTGCTTGTTCATCTTCTCGATGATGGCAACCACGTCCGCGTCCGACAGCTCGATGCGTTCATCCACTTCACGCTGCTTCATGGCGGCGAGCAACAGACGGATCGCCCCGAGACGCGCGGCATCCTTGGCACGCATCGCGGTCTTCATGTCTTCAGTGATTTGATGCTTGAGGCTCATTGGGCACTTCTATAAATCCAGATTTTAGTTCCGGCATAACCTGAAGGTTACCCTGCACTGAAACTTTGGTGTTCTTTCTTGCATATAAACCATATGCGCGCGGCGAGAATCTTTTGCGGGCATCCGCTACGCGGCTTGCCTGCTTTCCTCTCTGCACGCCTTGCATTTGGACGAACTCTGAATTTCCGGAAGCGCCCAAATGTCGATACCAATCACTGCGCCCAGGTCGGGCGCGACAGATCAATAAAGTTTGGGAGGGAGAACTTGGCTCATCAAGCGCTTGTAGTGGCGCTTTACAGCGGCAGCAAGCTTGCGCTTGCGTTCTGCGGTAGGCTTTTCGTAAAACTCGCGGGCGCGCAAATCGGTCAGCAGACCGGTCTTTTCCACGGAACGCTTGAAACGGCGCATTGCCACTTCGAACGGCTCATTCTCTTTCACACGTACTGTTGTCATGAACAAACTACCTTCTACTGAAAAATTGAGGGCGCGATTCTAGCAAAATGCCATGCCCGCCACAACCGGTATTTAAGCAACCGAAATCCGGGCGAATTTGCGCTTGCCGACCTGTGCCACGACAATCGCCCCGGTCTTGAGTTGCATGGCTTTGTCGCTGACTTTTTCGCTGTCGAGTTTGACTCCGCCCTGGTCTATCATGCGTAGCGCTTCGGAGGTGCTGGCGACCAGCCCGGCCTGTTTGAGCAGTTGCGCAATGCCGATGCGCCCGTTCGTGCTGGCAACAGAGATTTCGGGCATGTCATCCGGCAGCACGCCCTGTTTGAAGCGGGCTTCGAATTCCGCCAGTGCGTCCACGGCGGCTTGCCTGGAGTGAAAGCGCGCAACGAGCTCCTGCGCCAGCAACACCTTGATATCGCGCGGATTGCGTCCGCCAGCCACCTCTTCCCGCCATTTGGCGATGGACGCCAGGCTTTCGAAGGAGAGCAGTTCAAGGTAGCGCCACATCAGGTCGTCGGAAATCGACATCAGCTTGCCAAATATCTGCTGGGGTTCCTCATTTATTCCGATGTAATTGCCCAGTGATTTTGACATCTTGTTGATGCCGTCCAGCCCTTCCAGCAACGGCATGGTAATGACGCATTGCGCCGGCTGTCCGTGATGTTTTTGCAATTCTCGCCCCATCAGCAGGTTGAACTTCTGGTCCGTGCCGCCCAGTTCGATGTCGGCCTTGAGTGCGACGGAATCGTAGCCCTGCACCAGAGGGTAGATGAATTCATGGATGGCGATAGGCTGGTTGCCCTTGTAACGCTTGGAAAAATCGTCGCGCTCCAGCATCTGGGCAACGGTGTGCGTGGCCGCCAGCTTGACCAGGTCGACCGCGCTGAATTTATCCATCCAGGTCGAGTTGAACACGATCTCGGTCTTTGCCGGGTCGAGCACCTTGAATACCTGCTCGCGGTACGATTGGGCATTTTCAAGCACCTGCTCGCGCGACAATGGCGGACGGGTGGTGTTTTTACCGCTGGGGTCGCCGATCATGCCGGTGAAATCACCGATCAGGAACAGCGCATGATGGCCTAGATCCTGCATCTGTCGCATCTTGTTGAGCAGCACGGTATGACCGAGATGCAGATCCGGTGCGGTAGGATCGAAGCCCGCCTTGACACGCAGCGGGCGGCCAAGCGACAGCTTATGTTTCAGTTCCTCTTCCAGCAGCAGCTCATGCGCACCGCGTTTGATTGTTGCCAGAGCTTCAGTATGCATCGTGTTGGCGTGTGTCATTTCATCATCAATCCAATTGCGGGAAAGGCAACTTTCCATTCGTGTTGCTGCGCGGGCGCTCATTTCGACCATTCATCGGTCTGGTTTTGCCACCCATCAGTTCTATATCGGGGCAAAGCCCGTTTCTGGTAAAGTGCGCATCATTCATATAAACAAAGCATTGCTGCAATAATGCAAAGCGATTCAGGGAGGCACGAATGTTAACCCAAAACCCGCTCAGCCAAGAACGTAAAAAGAAATTGCGCTGGTTCGTCACCCTTTCCACCATGCCGCTGCTGGGCGTGCTCACCGCTTTCGGACTGGTGCCGCAAAGTGATCTCGGTTTGCCTTCGGCCAAAGTCGCGATAGAAGAGATCATCTTGCCCAAAGTCAATAGCGCGGTCACCGTTTCCAGCTTCTGGCGCAGCGAACGGGTGCAGCGCGGTGATACCGTGGCCGAACTGCTGAGCCGCCTGAGCATTGAAGATGCCGCCGCCAGCGCCTATTTGCGCAGTGCCGCTGAAACCGAGTCGTTCCGCAAATTGGCTGTCGGCAAGGAGATACAGGCCGAAACCACCTCCACGGGCAGCTTGATCACGCTGCGTTATCTCGGCAACGACGACGCGCAGATCCTGATCGACAGGCAAAACGGCGCGTTCAAAACCGGCACCTTGCCCGCACAACTTGAAAAACGCCTGTTCGTGCGCACCGGCGAGATCAAAACCAATCTGTATGCGGCCACAGATGCTGCAGGTATGCCGGAAGCCGCCGCCAACCAGCTGTATGAACTCTTCAGCGGCGACATCGATTTTCACCACGATCTCAGGGTCGGCGACAAATTCACCGCGGTATATGAAATGACTTACCACAACGGCGCGTTACTCAGTTCCGGACGCATCCAATCTGCTGAATTCGTCAATCAAGGCCGTGTCTATCGCGCCGTCTACTTTGAGAAAGACGCCCAACACGGTGATTACTACACACCCGAAGGCAAGAGTGTGCGCAAGGCGTTCCTGCGTTCGCCAATTGAATATTCACGCGTGAGCTCCGGTTTTTCCAACTCGCGTTTTCACCCTTTGCTTAACAAATGGAGATCACATAAAGGCGTGGACTTCGCCGCGCCGACCGGCACCAGGATCAAAGCTACCGCCGATGGCGTGATTACTTACGTCGGCACGGAGAACGGCTATGGCAACGTCATCAAGATCAAGCATCAGGGCCGTTACACCACTGTGTATGGCCACTTGTCGCGTTTTGCCCAGGGTCTGCACCGCGGACAACGCGTGGCCCAGGGCGACTTGATCGGCTATGTCGGCATGACCGGCTTGGCCAGCGGCCCGCACCTGCACTATGAATTCAAGATCAACGGCCAACAGCATAATCCTATGCGGGTTGCGTTGCCGGATGCAAAACCCATCAGTAGTGTTTACCAGGCGGCCTTTCAGTCCGTGACAGACGACTTTGTCGCGCGCCTAAACCTGTTGCGCAATACCAACCTCGCCAAACTCGACTGATCTGACAGTGCAACACCCGCCGGAACTGTATGTGGGTCTGATGTCCGGCACCAGCCTGGACGGCATTGACGCCGTCCTTGTTGATTTGGGCCGGACCAAACCTCGTTTAATCGCAGCGCACTACCTGCCTTTTGATGACGTGCTAAAAAGCGACCTGCTCGCGTTGCATATGCCAACACCCAATGAACTACACCAGACCCAGCTCGCTGGCAATCAACTGGCACGGCTGTATGCCGTAGCGATCGCGGCGCTGCTCACCCAAGCAAAATCATCGAATCGCGCAGTCAAAGCCATCGGCTGCCATGGACAAACCATACGCCACTGCCCGGAACACGGCTACTCCCTGCAAATCGGCAACGCCGCGCTGCTGGCTGAATTGACCGGCATCACCGTGGTCAGTGACTTCCGCAGCCGCGATATCGCCGCCGGAGGGCAAGGCGCGCCGCTGGTTCCCGCGTTTCACGACAAGGTGCTGCGCCACCCCGATATTCACCGCGTCATCGTCAACATCGGCGGCATCAGCAACCTGACCAACCTGCCGCCCCAAATCGCTACTTCCGGCTTCGACTGCGGCCCGGGCAACCTGCTGATGGATGCATGGTGCGCGCAACATACCGGCAAACCCTACGATGACAACGGCGCGTGGGCGGCATCCGGCAAAGTGCTGCCCGGATTGCTGAAACAGCTGCTCGGTGAACCGTATTTCGCCCTGCCGCCACCCAGAAGCACGGGACGCGATCTGTTCAACACGACCTGGCTGCAAGGCAGGCTGACCGGCGGGGAAGCGTCGGAAGATGTTCAAGCCACGCTGCTGGAATTGACTTGCCGGACCATCGCGCAATCCATCCGGCAATACTGCGGCGGCGCAAATGAAATCTATCTATGCGGCGGCGGTGCGCATAACCAGGCACTGCGCGACCGCCTCGCCGCTTTGCTGACTGATCTCAGCATTCAGACGACCAGCACTCTCGGCGTGGACAGCGATTATCTGGAAGCCATTGCGTTCGCCTGGTTGGCGCAACAGACCCTGCACGGCAAGTCCGCCAACCTGCCGCCGGTCACCGGCGCAAAACATCCCTGTGTGCTGGGCGCGATTCATCCCGCATAAGGGTTCGCCTGAGCAGGTTTCATATTCCGCGCTGGCACCCTGAATGCAAACGGGGCGCAGCGCGCCCCGTTTGCATTCCAACCAAATAAAACGTCTATGCCGAGAACGAGGAACCGCAACCGCAGGTAGTCGTCGCATTCGGGTTCTTGATGACGAACTGCGAACCTTCCAAGCCCTCCTGATAATCGATCTCCGCGCCGACCAGATACTGGAAACTCATCGGGTCGATCAGCAGTTGCACGCCGTTCTTGTTCAGAACGGTGTCGTCCTCGTTGGCCACCTCATCGAAAGTGAAACCATACTGAAAGCCGGAGCAGCCGCCGCCGCTGACGAACACGCGCAGCTTGAGATCGGCGTTGCCTTCTTCGGTGATCAATTCCTTGACTTTGTTGGCCGCACTGTCAGTGAACAACAGCGGATCCTGCACTTCGGTCATTGCATTCATTCTGCTCTCCTTAGATTGATTAATAATTCATTCACCACTGCCAGCGCTCGCCTTGAACGCCAGCACTTTTTCCTCTGCTTCGGGATTGTTATGCAACAGCCGTCCGTCGACGATCGCGCCCAGCTGGATTTCCATGGTCTTGTAATGCACGTCACCTGTGACCTTGGCCTTGCTCTGTAGTTCCAGATAATCGCTTGCGGACACCGAACCACTGATCGTCCCGTTGATCACCAGATGGGTGACGCTGACTTCACCGTTCACCCGCGCATGCTCGCTCAGCACCAGCGTGCTCGGCTTGCCAGGCGTGGCGATGACGTTGCCGTTCACCTGCCCGTCTATGCGCAATCCGCCGCTGAAATTCAGGTCGCCCCCGATCATCGTATTCGCGCCGATCAGTGAGTCTATCTGTGTTTGCGGTTTGCTGGGTTTCTTGCTGAACATCGTTATTCTCCTTGCTTATGATGGATTCACGTTTTGCCGCACTTTCGGTTCAATCGCGCCTTGCTCGAATATGCGCACTTGCACGTTTTCCAGTTCCGCATCGGGTGGCAGCTGAATACTCTGCTCGACGCGCTGATAATACTTGAAACTGAGCTGGAATTGGGCATTCCCCGATGCATCTTGTGGGAATACATGGGTGGTGCTGATCCCGTTTTCCACCACCGTGGCGACCAGTTGATAGCTGCCGCTGAATTTTTTGGCGCGCTGCCCGCTTTGCACCAGCAACATGCGCAGATGGTATTCGCCGGGCATCTTGTCACGCTCCAGCTTCAGCCGATGCAATCCCAGCTCGCCTTCCTTGCCGCGCGTCGCGGTGAGGTTCTGGAAGAACACCAGATCTTCCTGAAGATGGGCATTCTCATCCGACAGGTTTTTCAGCTGGTTCGATGTTTCCCGGTTGCTGGCTTGCTCGATTTGGATCTGCCGTTCATTTTGCGCGACCTGACCGTTCAGTTGCGCATTCTGCGCCTCCAGTTTGGCCACCTGTTCGTGCAATCTGGCCAGTTCCTCCTGCGCCTGGCCACGGTGAAACCCCGCAAACTCCAACCCGCTGCCATAGGCCCACCAAGCCAGGCCGATCGCGCCCAACACGAATGGCAAGATCATACCCCAGCGCAAATACCAGGCAATGTGGGGCCGCACAGTCATGTGCGGGGCGGAGATACTGAACCGGCGTTCGACACCGCGCCACATCTTGGGATAACCTCGTCGCGCCATCTCAGGGCAACAAAGAAACGTTGTTCAATGCGGTGAGTTCGCTCAGCCCGAACATGATGTTCATGTTTTGCACCGCCTGACCTGCCGCGCCCTTGACCAGATTATCGATCACCGATAACACCACCACGGTGTCGCCTCCCTGCGGACGGTGCACCGCGATGCGGCAGCAATTGGAACCGCGCACGGTGCGCGTCTCGGGATGACTGCCGGCGGGCATGACGTCCACGAAAGGCTCGTTGGCATAACGCTGCTCGAACAGCTCCTGCAAATCAACTTCGCGCGTCAGTCTTCCATACAGCGTGGCATGGATACCGCGGATCATCGGGGTGAGATGCGGCACGAACGTCAACCCGATCTCTTTGCCGGCTACGCGCGTCAAGCCCTGCCTTATCTCCGGCAAGTGGCGGTGTCCCGCCACCCCGTAAGACTTGAAGTTGTCCGCCGCCTCGGAGTACAAGCTGCCGATCTCCGCCTTGCGGCCGGCACCGGAAACCCCCGATTTGGCGTCGGCAATCAGGTTGTCCGGCTCGATCACGCCCGCTTCCAGCAACGGGATGAAGCCCAATTGCACCGCGGTCGGGTAACAGCCCGGGTTGGCGACCAGCCGGGCTGTCTTGATATTTGCGCGATTCACTTCCGGCAAGCCATACACCGCCTCGGCCACCAAGTCCGGGCAGGCATGGGTCATGCCGTACCATTTTTCCCACGTGGCGATATCCTGCAACCGAAAGTCCGCGGCCAAATCGATCACCTTGACACCGGCGCTCAACAAGGCGCGCACCTGCTGCATTGCGATCCCGTTGGGGGTGGCGAAGAACACCAGGTCGCATTGTTCCAGATTCGCCTGATCCGGATGGGTGAACGGCAGACCCACAAAGCCGCGCAGGCTGGGAAACATTTGGCTGACCAACGTACCGGCATCAGCACGCGAAGTGATCACCCGCAATTCAACCTGCGGATGTGCGGCTAACAGGCGCAGCAATTCGACGCCGGTGTAGCCCGTTCCGCCCGCAATGCCAACTTTGATCATCTCGACTTCCATGAAAAATCGCCTTGTATTCTACAACAAAACTATCGCGCCTCTGAGCCATTCATCCCTGACCGCGACAGCGGCTACATGGGGCATGATGCAAAATGCAAAAGCCGCCCGAAGGCGGCTTTTGTAATACACCCGAAACGTCTTAGCGCTTGGAGAACTGCTTGCGGCGGCGCGCCTTGCGCAAGCCGACTTTCTTGCGTTCAACTTCACGTGCATCACGTGTTACCAGACCTGCCTGCTTCAACACTGTCTTGAACGAAGCGTCATAGTCTATCAACGCGCGGGTGATGCCGTGACGCACCGCACCGGCCTGTCCTGATTCGCCGCCACCGGTGACGTTCACCATGATGTCGAATTTGCCCAGGGTTTCTGTCAGAGTCAGCGGCTGGCGCACGACCATACGGCCAGTCTCGCGTGAGAAGAACACGTCTACCGGCTTGTCGTTCACCACGATATTGCCCTTGCCTGCCTTCATAAACACACGTGCCACCGCACTCTTGCGACGACCGGTTCCGTAGTTATAACTTACGCTCATGATTATGCCTTCAACAGATTAACAGGTTTCGGTTGCTGCGCTTCATGCGGGTGCGCCGCACCTGCATACACCTTCATCTTGCGCAGCATCGCGTAGCCCAGCGGGCCTTTCGGCAACATACCCTTGACGGCTTTTTCCAAAACACGGCTGGGATGACGCGCCTGCATCTTGGCGAAGTTGGTAGTGTACAAACCGCCCGGATAAGTCGTGTGGCGATGATACAGCTTGGCTTCTGTCTTGTTGCCCGTCACGCGCAGCTTGTCGACATTGACCACGACGACGAAATCGCCGGTATCCACGTGCGGGGTGAAAATCGCCTTGTGCTTGCCGCGCAGACGCGCAGCGATCTGTGCAGCCAGACGACCCAGTACTTGATCTGCTGCGTCTACCAGAAGCCAGTCATGCTGGACTTCATGGGACTTGGCGGAAAATGTTTTCATAGCCAAAATTCCTAAAAATTCAATAAGTAAAAACCTCGAAGGGCGCGCATTCTATTGCAGCCCACCTACCACTGTCAAACGCTATTTGATGCCTCCCATAGACAAACAAGCCCCTCTTTGAGGTGTGCCCCTTAACCGCCCTCCTGTGCAGGCCTGCGCCCGCCCCACAAGCCGGCTTACGAAACCCGGCGATATTGGAGCGCTTCGGTGCTGATGTTATGCTTTACTGTGATCCAATCTTCACGCCAAGCCGATTGCACTCTAAATCAAGTGCCTGACACCTACTCCCAATGCCCAAAGTGCGGGCACAAGCCACCGCAACCCTTGCCGGAGAGCGCTGCCTGCCCGGCCTGCGGGATCTATTTCTTCAAGTGGATGCAGCCTGCGCGTGCGCCCGTCTTATCCGAAGTTGAAGACGAGTCCTTCGCCGGTACAGATGATAACCACATTGCAACACTGCTACAGCCGCTGAAAAAGATGGATGCAATGACGTTTTACGGGCGATGCATCGCGCTGGCATTGCTGGCTATCTGGAGCGGCTTCCTGTTCGGGTACGACTACCGTGACGGCGAGATAGCTACGTCCTTCATGCACAATATCCTGCTGCCGATACACGAGGCTGGGCATGTGCTGTTCAGGCCGTTCGGCGAATTCATGATGATCCTCGGCGGCAGCCTGTTCCAGCTCGCGCTGCCATTCGGTATCGGGGTCGCCTTCATCGTCAGGAACCGCGATAACTTCGGCGCGGCGCTCGGGCTATGGTGGGCGAGTGTCAGCCTGATCGACCTGTCCCCTTATATATATGACGCTCTGCATCCGCAACTGACGTTACTCGGCGGGGGCACAGGCGCGAATGACGGGCCGCATGACTGGATCTACCTGCTGATCAAGCTGGGCCAGATAGATAATGCGCAGCGCTGGGGGGCGTTCATCCACGCTTGCGGGGGACTGCTGATGCTGTTGGCTCTGGCCTGGGGTGGGACACTGCTTTGGCGGCAGCGCAAGCTGATGGAAGGTCACGCACAGGACATGTAACTGAAGTGCGGATCATGATCTTCCTGAAAACCGGTAAGATGCGCGCTTTCTGAAACTCTGGGTTCTGTCATGTCCTGGTTCGTCACCAACTTCATTGCCGCTTTATTGCTGCCACCTCTCAGCTTGTTGCTATTACTCGCATTGGGCATCTTTCTGCTGTATCGCAGCCACAAGTTTGCCAAACCGCTGATACTCGCCTCGTTCTGCATGCTCTGGATCACGTCCACGCCATTCTTCACGGAAGGCGCGCTGCATTTGCTGGAGGCAGGCACTGCCACGCTGGACAGCCAGCATCAGAGCGCCGATGCGATCGTGATACTCGGCGGCGGGACATATTTCCACGCGCCGGAATATTCAGGTCTGGACACCGTAAAAGAGCCAGTGCTGCCTCGCCTGCGCTATGGCGCAAGACTGCATCGCGAGAACGGCATGCCGATCCTGGTCACCGGCGGCAAGCCGCTGGGCAATGATCTTTCCGAGGCGCAGCAGATGCGCACAGCGCTCCAGCAGGACTTCCACGTGCCGGTGCGCTGGACCGAGGATGCGTCCGACAACACGCTGGAGAATGCACGCAATTCATTCCAGACCCTGCAAAAGGCCGGCATCAAGAGAATCTACCTGGTCACCCACGCATGGCATATGCCGCGCTCCGCCTATGCTTTCCGCCATGCGGGGTTCGAAGTCGTCGAAGCGCCTGTCGCGTTCACCACGAGATATCAGACCGACCTGCTGACGTTCCTGCCACGCGCCGAATCTCTGCGCGACAGCAAAATTTTTGTGCATGAAGTTATCGGATTACTCTGGTATGGGGTAAAGTTTATCTTCACAGATAGTTAGCAGGGTTCTGGCAGTTAGACGATGAAAGGAACAACATGAAAGCTCGCGTCAAATGGGTGGAACAGGCTTCGTTTCTGGGGGAGACCGAGAGCAGTCACGCTGTCTTGATGGATGGTTCGCCTGCGGCAGGCGGCCGCAATCTCGGTCCGCGCCCGATGGAGATGCTGCTGATCGGAGCGGGCGGTTGCACCAGCTTTGATGTGGTCAGCATCCTGAAGAAGAGCCGCCAGGCGATCTCCGATTGCTACGTCGAACTGGATGCGGAACGTGCAGAGACCGACCCCAAGGTGTTCACCAAAATACACATGCACTTCGTCGTGACCGGCAAGGACATCAAACCCGAGGCGGTAGAGAAAGCGATCAAGCTATCCGCCGAGAAATACTGCTCGGCATCCATCATGCTCGGACAGACCGCCGTGATCACGCATGATTTTGAGGTGATCCAACTGTAGGGGCGGGATTTAACCAGCGACTTGGCTGACGTCTTTTGCCAGCTTAGTCGAGTGGCTATGCAAAGCTATCACGCCCTTTTTTCAGGGGCGGCGATAAATCAGGGCGCGATGAATCGCCCCCTACGCATATCACACCCAGTAGGAAGTGCCCGTCATGACCTTCCCATTCAGCTTCATCGCCAGTTGTACCGGTTGCGGCAACTCCGCGCCGCCGAGTGAGCTCGCCATCGCGGCATGCCCGACCTCGTCGGCATACATCTGCGCCACGATGGCGCGACTCTTTTCGTCCTGCAGGGGCAGGCTATCCAAGTGGCTTTTCAGGTGTTGCCCGACCTGACGTTCGGTTTCAGCAAGAAAACCGAGATTCCAGCGATCGCCCAGCAAACCGGCTACCGCGCCGATCGCCAGCGAGCCGGTGTACCAGAACGGATTCAACACACTCAGGTGACCGCCCAACTCGTGCACACGCCTGGCCGTCCAGGCGAGATGCTCGGTCTCTTCCTGCGCGGCACGTTGCAGTGATTGTTGCACGACCGGGTCACGCGCGGTCAGCGCCTGTCCCTGATACAAGGCCTGGGCGCAGATCTCTCCGCTGTGATTGACGCGCATCAGCGCGGCGGCATGTTTCTTCCCGGCCTCATCCAACGGCACTTCGGGCAGCTGCGCATCAGGGTGGTGACGCGCGCTGTGCGCCTGACTGAACAGCGTGCGCAAGCCCTTGTCGAATTCGACGATCAGCCGGTCCAGATTCAACATGACACCCTCCCCACAATTTAGAGATCAAGCATAGACATCAGGCAAACACCTTGGCCAATTCTATACCCGGATCATCCGCGCGCATGAACGCCTCGCCGACCAGGAATACATTCACCTGATGGCTGCGCATCAGCTTGACATCCTTCGCCTTGAGGATGCCGCTTTCGGTGACCACGATGCGGTCCGCGGGAATGCGCGGCAGCAGATCCAGCGTGGTCTGCAAACTCACTTCGAAGGTGCGCATGTTGCGGTTGTTCACGCCGATCAGCGGAGTGGTGAGCTGCAGCGCGTTATCCAGCTCCACGCTGTCATGCACTTCCACCAGCACCGCCATGCCGAGGCTGTGCGCCAACGCTTCGAATGCCTGCATTTGCCGCACACCCAGTGCAGCGGCGATCAGCAGGATCGCGTCCGCACCCATCGCGCGCGCCTGATAGATATGGTATTCGTCCACGACAAAATCCTTGCGCAACACCGGCAACTCACAGGCTGTACGCGCCTGCCGCAGGTAATCCGCGCTGCCCTGAAAGAACTGCTCGTCGGTCAACACCGACAGACATGCTGCGCCATGCCGCGCATAGCTGGCCGCGATCTCGTCGGGGTGAAAATCTTCGCGCAGCACGCCCTTGCTAGGGCTGGCTTTCTTGATCTCGGCGATCACAGCGGCTTTTCCTGCCGAGATCCTGGCGCGTATCGCGCCGGTAAAATCACGCGGCGGCGCAGCCTGCTCGGCCTCACTACGCAGCTGATGTAACGGCCTGGCAGGTTTTGCAGCAGCCACTTCCTGTGCCTTGACTGCGAGTATCTTGTTGAGGATGTCGGACATGCGGCGTCTTTGAATTTAAGTAAGGCGCGCATTTTAGCACTTGGGTTAAAATGCACCCCCATTCGTTTCAAACGAGCACACGATGGATAACGTCAAAGAATACATGCATGGCGTAGGAAAAGCTGCACGTGCTGCTTCGCGCGTCATGGCGCTGGCTGACACCGCCACCAAGAATCGCGCGCTGACCGAGATCGCCGCCGCGCTGCAACACCAGACCGCGCTGCTGCTGGCCGCCAACGCAAAAGATGTCGCTGCAGCGAAAATCGACGGCTTGGATGACGCCTCGGTGGACAGACTCACGCTGACCGAGAAGACCGTGTGCGGCATGGCCGAAGGCCTGCTGCAGATCGCCGCCCTGCCCGACCTGATCGGCGCGATCAGCGACATGAATTATCGTCCGTCAGGCATCCAGGTCGGCAAGATGCGCGTGCCCCTCGGCGTGATCGGCATCATTTACGAATCTCGTCCCAACGTCACCGCGGATGCCGCCGGTCTGTGCCTGAAATCCGGCAATGCGGCGATCTTGCGTGGCGGTTCGGAATCGCTGCATTCCAACCAGGCCATCGCCGCGTGCGTGCATACCGGGCTGCGCATCGCCGGTTTGCCGGAGACTGCGGTGCAGGTCGTTGCCACCACCGACCGTGCCGCGGTGGGTGAACTCATCACGATGAAAGAATATGTGGACGTGATCGTGCCGCGCGGCGGCAAGAGTCTGATCGAACGCATCTCCAACGACGCGCGCATTCCCGTGATCAAGCATCTGCACGGCGTCTGCCATGTCTATATCGATGACGAAGCCGATCTGGACAAGGCGATACGCATCGCCGACAACGCCAAGACACATCGCTATGGTGTGTGCAACGCGATGGAGACTTTGCTGGTCGCGCAAGGTGTGGCCGCCAAGGTGTTGCCCGGCTTATGCAGGATCTATCTCGACAAAGATGTCGAGTTGCGCGGCGATGATGCTGCACGCGCACTGGTACCGCAAATGAGGATCGCCACTGAAGAGGACTGGCTCACCGAATATCTCGCGCCGATACTGGCGGTGCGTGTGGTTGCCGGTCTGGATGAAGCCATCGCGCATATAGCCAACTACGGCTCGCAACACACCGACAGCATCGTCACCGAAAATTACAGCAAGGCGATGCGCTTCCTGCGCGAAGTGGATTCCAGTTCGGTGATGGTGAACGCCTCGACGCGCTTTGCCGACGGTTTTGAATACGGCCTCGGGGCCGAGATCGGCATCTCCACCGACAAAATACACGCGCGCGGCCCGGTCGGACTGGAAGGACTGACCTCGCAGAAATTCATCGTGCTGGGCAGCGGCCAGATACGTATCTAACTCCACCAGGAAAGCAGACCTCATGAGCCAAACCATCGAAGTAAAAGTGCCGGACATCGGCGATTTCAAGGACGTTGCGGTCATCGAGATATTTGTGAAGGCCGGCGACAAAGTCGAGGCCGAGCAATCGCTGATCACTCTGGAAACCGACAAGGCTGCGATGGAAGTGCCCTGCCCTGCGGCAGGCGTGGTGAAAGCATTAAAAATCAAGGTCGGCGACAAGATTTCCCAGGGCAGCGTGATCCTAACGTTAGAGCAGAATCAAGGATCGAGGATCGAGGATCGAGCAAAACCCGCGGCCAGCACCCCAGCACCGGCTGCTGCTCCGAGCAAACCCGCCGCCGTGCCCTCCCCTCAATCCTCAATCATCGCTCCTCAATCCTTCGCCAAAGGCGACCTCCATGCCGAAGTACTGGTGCTGGGTGCCGGTCCCGGCGGCTATACCGCAGCGTTCCGCGCGGCCGACCTGGGCAAGCAGGTGGTGCTGGTCGAGAAATTCGCCAGCCTGGGCGGCGTGTGTCTGAATGTCGGTTGCATCCCATCCAAGGCATTGCTGCATGTCGCCAAAGTGATCAGCGAGGCAGAAGAAGTAGCGCATCACGGCGTGACCTATGCAAAGCCAAAGATCGACATCGACAAGATCCGCAATTGGAAAGAAAGCGTCATCAACAAGCTTACCGGCGGCTTAGCCGCGCTGGCGAAGCAGCGCAAAGTACAAGTTGTGCAGGGAACGGCGAAGTTCACATCGCCCAATAGCCTTACCGTTGCAACCAAAGACGGCAGCAAGTCCATCAGCTTCGATACCGCGATCATCGCGGCAGGCTCCAGTGTGGCGCGCATCCCCGGCTTCCCATATGACGATCCGCGCATCATCGATTCCACCGGCGCGCTGCAATTGCAGGATGTGCCCAAGCGCATGCTGATCATAGGCGGCGGCATCATCGGGCTGGAAATGGCCACCGTGTATGATGCGCTGGGCAGCAAGATCACCGTGGTAGAGCTGGCCGATGGCTTGATTCCCGGCGCGGATCGCGACTTGGTGCGCCCGCTGCACAAGCGAATCGAGAAACGCTACGAGGCGATCTATTTGAAGACCAAGGTCAGCAAGATCGAGGCGCAGAAGAGCGGCTTGAAGGTGCACTTCGAGGGCGAGCAGGCCCCCGAGCCGCAATTGTATGACCGGGTGCTGATGGCCGTCGGTCGTCGCCCCAACGGGCGCGACATCGGCGCGGATGCCGCAGGGGTGACCGTCAACGAGCGCGGCTTCATCCCGGTGAACATCCAGATGCGCACCAACGTGCCGCACATCTACGCGATCGGCGACATCGTTGGCGACCCGATGCTGGCGCACAAGGCGGTGCATGAAGGCAAGGTAGCAGCCGAAGTCATCGCCGGACATCATGCCGCGTTCGAACCGCTGACCATTCCGTCAGTCGCCTACACCGATCCCGAGATCGCCTGGATGGGCCTGACCGAAACACAAGCCAAGGCACAGGGCATAGCCTACGAAAAAGCCAAATTCCCGTGGGCTGCATCCGGGCGTGCATTGTCCGTCGGCCGAGAAGAAGGTGCGACCAAACTGCTACTCGATCCCAACACCCGCCGCATCCTGGGCGCTGGCATCGTCGGCGTAAATGCCGGTGAGTTAATCGCCGAAGCGGTGCTCGCGCTGGAGATGGGCGCGGACATGGAAGACATCGGGCTGACCATACACCCGCACCCCACCTTGTCGGAGACGCTGGGCTTCGCGGCGGAAATGGCCGAAGGCACGATCACCGACCTGTTGGCGCCGAAAAGGAAGTAAATCTCACATTTATTCGCCCCCTCATCCGTAGAGGGAAGCGAAACCCTTCCCGGAGAAGGCTGGGAATAAGTAATAGTACGTGCATGATATTAAACAAATTTCTATTGGCAAGGAATCTCACCATGCTGCACCACAATCTCACTCGCGGCATCTTGCTTGCCTTATTTCTATTTGCTTCCGGCAACGCACCCGCACTTGATCTATCCGGCTTCAGCAGCAAGGACCAGATCGGCAGCCTGAAGCAGGCTCTAACCCAAGGAGCAGAGACTGCCGTCTCGAACCTCGCCAAGGAGAACGGCTACCTTGGCAACGACAGGGTGCGCATCCCGCTACCGGACAGTCTGCAAAAAGCGGACAAGACCATGCGCAAGTTCGGTATGGGCAAATATCCTGACGAGCTGGTCACTGCAATGAACCGCGCCGCCGAAGCCGCTGTGCCGGAAGCGAGAACGCTGCTGGTCAGCGCAATCAAAAATATGACCGTGGCAGATGCGAAGGGCATACTCACCGGCAGCAATGATGCCGCGACCCGTTACTTTCGCAGCAACACCGAAACTGCACTAACCGGCAAGTTCAAACCTATCGTAGGCCGGGCGATGCAAAAAGTGAAACTGGCCGAAAAATATGATCAGTTCGCGGGCAAGGGCGCGAAATTCGGTCTGGTGGACGAACGCGATGCCAAGCTGGATGACTACATCACACGCAAGGCGATGGACGGACTATTTTTGATGATGGCGGAACAAGAAAAAGCAATCCGCACAAATCCGCTGGAAGCGACGGGGAATCTGGCGAAAAAGATCTTCGCGGCGATCAAGCTCTGATCATCACGTCATTATTCCCGCCTAACCACAGGCCAGCTTATCCTGATCCTGCCGAGGGGCGAGAATGACGGCTTTTTCAGCCCCGATCCGGCTTCATGAATATGACTGACACCGCCAGCCTCTACGCCCTCTTCATCAGCAGTTTTCTCGCTGCCACATTGCTCCCCGGCGGTTCGGAAGCCGCGCTGTTCGTGATACTCAAAACGTATCCGGAAACACTATGGATCGCGCTGGCCATCGCCACCATCGGCAACACGCTGGGCGGCATGGTGAGCTTCGGCATGGGCTGGCTGCTGCCGCAAACCCAGCAACTCAAACATGTCGCAAGGCTCCGCTACGGCACACCCGTACTACTGCTGTCCTGGGTGCCGCTGATCGGTGATGCACTATGTCTTGCCGCCGGCTGGCTGCGTCTCAGCTGGTGGCAGGCCGCCCTGTTCATGGCAGCAGGAAAATTTGCACGTTACTGGGTAATCGCGATCACAATCGCCTGACCATCATAGCGCTTGATGTAACCGGGGAAGGTGTTTCAACAGAAACATCCACGATGTTGCCGCTCATGGCAGCCATGTCAAACTGACACGGCAGTACGAAATCCCCTGGTCACTTAAACCCAGTCAATAAGAGAAATCGCGGGCATGGCCAAGGAATTCAAGGGATCCGCGGTCAAATGGAACGTGGTGGGCATGGCCGTCGATGTGATCGTCGGCGCGGCTCACCAATATCCAGGCGCGCGGTGCTGCGATCCATTTTCTCGGCGTGCAGCCCCTCATGCTGTCGACAGAAGAATTACGGGAGCTTCCTGGCTACACGAAAACCATTGACGCTGCCGCGGAACCCGGGCTCGTACCTGACGCGTTTGGCTGCGCGCACGAGCCGCGGTCCATTGTTCCACGAACCACCGCGAAGCATGAACTTCGGGCTATCCCCTTGCCGGGCACCTCCGTCAACCGGCGCACCTTCATAGCTGTCAAAATATCTATCCTCTGTCCATTCCCACAGGTTCCCCAGCATGTCATTCAGGCCGAATCCATTGGCATTGAAGCTGCCCACCGGAGCGGTATAGGCATAACCATCCGTGCAGTTGTGCACCGACCAGGATGATGCGCCGGGTAACTTTGCTTGCGCCGTTTTGTCCGCAACATTCGCATATCTGCACGCCATATCCGGGTTGTCGCCCCAGTAACGTGAGGTGCTGGTGTTGCCTCGCGCGGAGTATTCCCACTCGGATGCCGTAGGCAAACGGTATCGTTTGCCTGTCTTGCCAGACAACCATTTCGTATATGCCTTGGCATCGTCCCAACTGACGCAGGTGACAGGGTGTTTGTCGCCTTGCGGGTAAGCGGGTTTGCGCCAGTTATGGCCATTGCGCTCTTCATATTTACCGCCTTCATGCGCCCAGCATTTGTCGCCGGCGTTATATCTGGTTTCGTTCACGAATGTCGCAAACTGGCCCCTGGTGATCTCGGTCTTGCCCAGAGCGAAAGTGGTAATTTTGACCTGATGCACAGGTCCTTCGTCGTCATTCCTGTCTTCCTCAGAATCGGGCGACCCCATGTTGAATCGCCCCGAAGGGATGACCACCATCTCGGGACAACCTTCGCAGTCGCGGAATCTCTTGCCTGCTTTGGTTGATTGCAATGCCGAGGATGCTTTGGCTGCTTTGCCCTGTTCGGCGGCCTGAACTTGGGCAGGCATCCACATCAAATAGCAAGAGGCAAGGATGAAGCAGAATAGGTTGCGCATTGGAACTTGTCCCATTTTCATCGAAATGACTGATTGAAGAACACCTCCCTTCGCCGCAATGCGGGAGGGAACAAACATACCGGCTCAAAGTTTAGCAGCGCAAGCGTCTTGCTGTCATCAGCAAACCATAGCAAAACGTCACGGAAATCCACGTCCCAAGGTGAATGCTTGTGGTCATTAGCATTCATGGCATCAGGACTTGCCGAGTTTGCAACACCCGCAATTCCCCGAGACAAGGCCGCGCCTCGTGATTCAGGTCCGTGCGGCGATGCGATTCATTTTCTCGGCATGCAGCCTTTCGTGCTGCAGGCTACCGAACCATAGTGCGTAATGCCGCGTGAACTCCGCCCCGAGAAAGAATATCTGCGCCGAGTAGTACACCCAGAGCAGCAACGCGATCAGCGATCCGGCTGCACCAAAACTCGATGCCACACCACTGTTGCCCAGATACATCCCGATCACGAATTTTCCCAGGCTGAACAGAGCCGCCGTAAAAGCCGCACCGAACCACACATCGCGCCACGTCAGCGGCGCTTCTGGCAATGTCTTGTAGATGACTGCGAACATGCAGGCTATGACGCCGAACGAAATGAGGGAAGATGCAGTCGCGAGTACTGCGGCGAAACTGCCCAGAACCCCTCCCGCATAGCGTTCAAGCACGGCCAGCACGGCGCTGACGATGAGAGAGACCAGCAGTAAAAAAGCCAGCACCAGCACCATTCCAAAAGACAGGAGCCTGGTTCTCAAGATCACGCTGAAGGCCGACTGACTGGATTTTTCAATACCCCACAGCTCATCCAAGCTGTCCTTCAACTCGGCGAACACGCTCGTGGCGCCCACCAGCAGCAGGACGCTCGCTATGATTGTCGCCACCAGCCCGGAGGCAGGATCCTGTGCGGCAGCCAGCAATGCCTGGATCGCTTTAGCGCCATTCGGTCCTACCAGCCCTTGCACTTGGATAATGATCTCCCCCTGTGCAGCCTCGGTACCGAAAAAATAGCCGGCGACCGCGATGGCCAGCACCAGGATGGGCGTCATTGAAAACAAAGTATAGAAGGCCAGGGCTGCGCCTTTGCTGTCTCCCCGGTGCTTGACCCAGGATTTCAGCGACTCGGTCAGAACGACTTTCAGACGCTGCGCCCAGCGGGGCGCGGTATGTGGCAAGCGAAAGATGAATCCTCTATTCATGATTTCCCTCTTGAATCGAGTAGGGGACGGAGTTACCCCCGTCGCCCTCTCACACCACCGTACGTGCGGTTCCGCATACGGCGGTTCATTAAACATGCTGGAAGCGTTGCTGTGTATCCAGCAACGAAACCAACCCCAGTGCATCAAAGAA
>JBGSKJ010000151.1:0-3430 GCA_041741275.1 Gallionella sp. | reverse complement strand
CTTCTTTGATGCACTGGGGTTGGTTTCGTTGCTGGATACACAGCAACGCTTCCAGCATGTTTAATGAACCGCCGTATGCGGAACCGCACGTACGGTGGTGTGAGAGGGCGACGGGGGTAACTCCGTCCCCTACTCGATTCTCGCTGTGCCTGCTCGGGGCCGATGCGATCGGCAGTCTCGGCACCAATGCCGGCTTCAACATCGCACGCGAAAGTCTGACGATCGTCGGCTGGGTTGCCATGTGGCGCCCGCTGCAGACTTTTCTTTACGATTGGTGGCCGCTGCAAAGGCAGATACGTCTTTACCAGCAACTGAGCGCTGCACATATCCAGGTGATTCAGGGCAAGTAAGTATCGGTTCAGCAAATGAAACGGCCCGTGCAATAACGATTGCACGGGCCGGGTTGACTGCCGTATTACTGCTTAGTGTTTGTCGCCAAGAATCTTGCCATCGACGGTTTCGCCATATTTGCAATTCTCGTCGTGATATTCTTTCTTGGTCTGTGCCACATCACCCTTGGAACGCGGGTCTTGCGGGCGCTCATGTGACATGACGAAAGTGGCCACATCCCAGGCCTCCTGGTCGGTGAGCGTACCGCTCCTGGAAAGCGGCATGTTGGCCTTGATGAAGGCTGCAGCGGTATTGATGCGGTGCATGCCAGCGCCCCAGTTGAACGATTCAGATCCCCACAGTGGCGGGAATACGGACTTGCCATCGGCTTTCTTGCCTTCACCGTTCGCACCGTGGCAAACCTGGCAGCTTTCCGTATATACGGTTTTGCCGCGGGCAGCGTCAGGGGTGATGGCCGGTTTCGGTAGTTCCGGATAACCCGCGCCCTTCAGTTTTGCACCGATAGGCGCTCCGGTGGACATCCAGTACGAGTAAGTCACCAAGGCAACCATCTCCGGGCTGTCAGCCGCAGGCGCTTTCCCGTTCATGCTGAACTTGAAGCAACCCTGTATTCTTTCTTCATAGGTATTGACCTTGTTGTTCTTGGCGCGATAGGCCGGATAACGCACATACGCCCCCCACAGCGGCGATGAATCCGCCTTGCGTCCGGAGGCGAGATGGCAGTTCACGCAATTCATGCCGTTGCCTACATAGGGTTTGGCATAGTTCTGGGTGTCTTCGAAAATATTCTTCCCCAGGCGCACGATCTTGCCGAACTCGTTATCGGGAAGATCAGCTTCACTTGGCGGGGTGAATGACGTTGCCTTGGCCGGAGTGACTGCCGCGATTTCACTTGCAGCTACGCTCATGCCTGGCAGGGTGATCATGGCCAACGCCATTGTGATTGCGATGGTGTTCTTCATTTTTGATCCCCATTCGTGGATTGTTGGTTGGCCAGGAAGGCTGATACGGCCTCCACCTGGTCTGCCGATAGCTTGTCTGCAACGGATTTCATCAATCCCGCCGGGTCGTTGGTGCGGCTGCCTGATTTCCAGGCCGCGATCTGGTTGGAAATATATAGTGCGGATTGACCGGAAATGGCGGGGAAGCTGGCTCCCATACCTTTGCCGCCGGGGCCGTGGCATTGAAAGCACGCGGGAATTTCATGATCCCAGTCGCCGACAGTGGCAAGGGTTGCGCCTTTGCTCAGCAATGCCGCATCGCCGATTTCAGGTGTGGAAGCGGGTACAGGCAAAGCGGCATAGTATGCCGCGACCAGCGTGACTTCCTTTTTGGACAGCGCTTCGGCGATCGGTTGCATGACAGGGTTGCTGCGCTTGCCGGAGCGGAAATTCAGCAACTGTTGTTCGATGTATCCGGCGTCCAGCCCTGCCAAGCGGGGGAATCCGGCTGCGGCTGTGCCGCCACCATCCGCGCCATGACATGTCTGGCAGGATGTCGCGGCTTTATTGCCTTGCATGGCAATGGTCTTTATTACATCATCAGCCTGTGCATATATGGGTATGCATGTTATTGCCGCTAGTAAAATACGCTTCAAAATATACTCCTTAAAAAATTAACTTGGGCTGATAAAACCGTTTGGCCTGGTAAAACAAAAGATCATGAGAATTATTTATCTTGCGTATATCAATCGTTCCCACTGTCAACGTGGATGTGGGCAGTAAGACTGCATGCGGATCAATTGGTTCAGTAATTTATTAAATTCTAATATATGCATGCCGACATTACTATCAAGCTGTTAATTTAAAGGCCAAAACCTACTGAAATTGCACATCAATCCAGCCCCCACACTAATTAAGGTAAGGTATGGCTGGCGCTTTCCAGGTATTTGACCAAGGTTTATGAAGGAGCCTGGTTCGTAACTTGTCATTCATATGGATACCAACAGCCGATATTCATCCCGCAGTATTTCGCTTGAAGCTCGCCGCTGGTTGATGGGCGGGCGGGTGCAGGGCGTGGGATATCGCGCCTTCGTATTCAATCTGGCTGAGGGTTTCGGTCTGAGCGGCGTGGTGCAGAATCTCACCGGCGAGGTGCTGGTGGAGGCGCAGGGTGAATCCGCCGCGCTGGATGCCTTTGCCGCCGCGCTGATCTCCGCTGCGCCACCGCTAGCGCGTCCGCATGTCGTTTCCTGCCAGCTCATTCCGTTGCGTAAGTCGGGCGGTTTTGAAATCCTGTTCAGTGCCGTAGCCTCGCAACCCGATATCCATATTCCTCCGGATTATTTTCTGTGCGACGATTGCCGCCGCGAGATGCTGGCTCCGGACGACCGGCGTTACCGCTACCCGTTCATCAACTGCACGCAATGCGGGCCGCGCTATACGCTGATCACGCGCATGCCCTATGACAGGCCGAACACCACGATGGCGGATTTCCCGTTGTGTCCCCCTTGCTGTGCCGAATACGAAGACCCGCACAACCGCCGTTTCCATGCGCAACCGCTGGCCTGCCCGGTGTGCGGGCCGCAGTTGAGTTTCGTTGCGGCGCATGAACGCACCCATGAGCATGTCGGCGGAGATGCGGCGCTGGTTGCCTGTGTCGCGGCGTTGCGGCGCGGCGAGATCGTCGCGGTGAAAGGCATCGGTGGCTATCACCTGATGTGCGATGCGCTGAATCCTGTGGCCATCGCACAGTTGCGCGCCAGCAAGCACAGGCCGCACAAGCCGCTGGCGCTTATGTTCCCGTGGCAGGGTGCAGACGGCTTGCAGCGCGTGCGCGAGGAATTGCAGCTCGATTCGGTGACGCAAGCCGCGCTGTGCGACGCTTCGCGACCTATCGTGCTGATTCCGCGGCGTGCAGACTCAACCTTGCCTGATTCGATCGCGCCGGGACTCAACGAGATCGGTGTGATGCTGCCCTACAGTCCGCTGCATCACTTGCTGCTGGAAAGTTTTGGGCAGCCGCTGGTCGCCACTTCGGGCAACGTCAGCGGCGAGCCGGTGCTGACCGATAACGCCGAAGCCGAGGCGCGGCTGGGCAAGGTGGCGCAAGCCTTTTTGCACCACAACCGCCCCATCGC
>JBGSKJ010000150.1:0-20337 GCA_041741275.1 Gallionella sp. | reverse complement strand
CTTCTTTGATGCACTGGGGTTGGTTTCGTTGCTGGATACACAGCAACGCTTCCAGCATGTTTAATGAACCGCCGTATGCGGAACCGCACGTACGGTGGTGTGAGAGGGCGACGGGGGTAACTCCGTCCCCTACTCGATTGCCGCCGAACTTTTGGCCATGCCGATCTGGCGGTCCGGTTTATACTGTGCGCCCGGATAGCAATCCGCTGGATTGCCCGGGGTGGGCAAGTGTCCGTTACCTGAACCGATGAATATCCCGATGACCAAACCTGTTACTGCCGACGACCTGCATCATTCCCACCGGTTCGACGAGGGCAACCCGCTCGCGGAGAAGAACACGCTGCGTGTAGCCATGCTTACCGCAGTGATGATGGTGGCCGAGATCGCCGGCGGCTGGTATTACAACTCGATGGCCTTGCTGGCCGATGGCTGGCACATGAGTTCGCATATGGTCGCGATGGGGCTGTCGGTGCTGGCCTATGTCTGTGCCAGGAAATACGCCCACGACCCGCGTTTTTCGTTCGGCACATGGAAGATCGAAGTGCTGGGTGGTTATACCAGCGCGATCTTTCTGGTGATGGTGGCCGGCTTGATGATCTATCAGTCCATCGAAAGATTGATCTCCCCGAGCCCGATACATTATAACCAGGCCATCGCGATCGCGATGGTCGGCCTGCTGGTCAACCTCGTTTCCGCCTGGCTGCTCAAGGGCGGTCATCACCATGATCATGGTCACGGGCATGACGATCATGGGCACGGCCATGACCATCACGACCTGAACCTGCGCTCGGCTTATCTGCATGTGCTGGCCGATGCGGCGACGTCGGTGCTGGCCATCATCGCTTTGTTCGGCGGCAAGTTGTGGGGAGCGAGCTGGCTGGATCCGGTGATGGGCCTGGTCGGCGCGGTACTGGTTTCGGTTTGGGCTTACGGTTTGTTGCGCGATACCGGCCGCGTGTTGCTGGATGCCGAGATGAATGCGCCGGTGGTGGCCGAGATACGCGAAGTCATTGCCGCATCACCGGTCAGGGCGCAGCTCTGCGACCTGCATGTTTGGCGCGTGGGGAAGGGCAAGTACGCCTGTATCCTCAGCCTTGCGACGGTTGACGATGTGGCGCCGGACTATTTCAGGGAGCAGTTAAGCATCCATGAAGAACTGGTGCACATCTCCGTCGAGATAAACCGGGTCGGCGAATTACAGGGAGAGGCCAGGCAGGCAGCGCATTTCGCCTAGCTCAGGCCACCACTGACGGTAGTCTCAGCCGTGTATTTTTTGTGCATACAGGGTTTCTGATTTTTCCACGATGCCGCCGCGCTTCAGCATGGCAAGATGTTTTTCCTTGTTCATCTGCGTCACCTTGGCCAGGTAATCGATGTTCTTCTCGATCGACTCCAGATAGTAATTTTTCTCGACGCCGTAGCGATCCTTGAAGTGGAAGGTCAGTTTGTTGTAAATGCCACCGAGATCATTGTCCAGTTTGTTGCGGATATTCGCGTAGAAAGCCTGGGTCTTGGACAGCATGTCGTGGATGCTCTGGTAATTCCCGAAATGCGCCTCATCGAATTCCAGGAACAGAAACAGCAGTTTTTCCAGGTAGGTGCGGTCAGCCATCTGTCCGGTCAGATCGGCACTGCTGACGAGTTGTCCGAGCAGGTGGGTGCGCTCATCGGGAAAATCGATCTCGGGTATGGATTCGGCCGGGTCGGTGCAGCGGATGATGAATTTCAGGGGGCCCGCCAGATCGGGCGGGAAGCCCCGCTCGACGGTATAGTTCTGCATGAATTTAATGCCGCGGCCGACGTGGGTCAATGTGTACTGTGCGCCTGTGCCCGACTCCTCGCCGACGCGTTGCGCATAACCGATATCGTGCATCAGCGCGCCCATCATGATCATGGTCAGTTCCTTGTCGCTCAGCCGGGTGCCGGAAATATGCACACCATGCATCAACCGCACCGCGCACAGGAACACGTCCATGGTGTGGTGCATATTGTGGTACAGCGTTTTGATCGCGCAATAGCCGGGATATTCGCCACGGAACAAACGCACCACGTCATTGAAGGAAGTTTGCGCGACGCTGAAATCATACGCGGGACTGACGAGTTTGATGATTTCGGATGCCTTGAGCCAGACCTCTTTCGGGTCGCCGTTGCTAAAGAGATTATTGATTTCAGCGAATGTTGGAGCAATCTTCATGGCTGGACTTTCGGCTCAAGTTTGGATACCTGATGCAAATCATACGGTATTTTGCCGTTCAGGCAATTTTCTGGAGCAGGCGCCCCGCGCCCGGTGTTTCGGCTACCGCTTATACGCGACTTCACGGCGATGTTGTTCCGGTTTGGTCGCGCGATCCCGCGGCAAGATAATCACGCCATCCTGCGTTAATGCACGTTCGCAGTGCCGGATGATCACATCACTTCTGTTGGGACGAGGGGGCAGGCGTATCCATCACGTTGCCGGCGGCCCATCCTACAATTCCGACGCCTATCAGCACGCAAATCATGCCGACTGCCATGTTAAATACCAGGCCGCCCAGCAGCCATAGAATCGCGGCTGCGATTACCGCCAGTACCAGTGTGCGAGATTTGGAGTCCATCATATTCACCTTTCGAATTAAGTGTTCGTTCGACCCGGCCTGCTGCCGGCGACGGTCAAATGATAGCGCAATGCTCCGGGAAAATGTGAGCGGAACAGAAAAATTGAAACGAAACGCGCGCGAGATGACGAATTCCCCGGCCGGGGCGTCCCGCCGCTACGCTCGTGATACCTTAATCATGGGGTACGAGCTGCGGATTCCATACGACCTCCCACAGATGCCGGTCGGGATCTGCAAAGTAGCCCGCGTAACCGCCCCAGAAGGTCTTCTGAGCCGGTTTGACGATCACGCCGCCGGCTTTTCTTGCCTGCTCCATCACCGAGTCGACTTCCTCCTTTAAAGCGACATTGTGGCCGATCGTGAACTCGGTCGAGTTCGGATTCCCCAAAGGAATACCGGTGTCGCGCGCGAGACTGGTTCGCGGCCAGATGGCCAGTTTCAAGCCAGCGTGCAGATCGAAAAATGCGACCGCTCCGAACTCGAACTCTTTGCCGAAAATTCCCTGGGTCGGCAAACCCAGCCCGTCCCGGTAAAACGCGAGCGACCTTTCCAGATCATCGACGCCGATGGTGATCACAGTGATACGCGGCTTCATATGCATTCCTCCCCGGCTGTTATGGATCGCCCCGGCCAATTTTACTTCGGCGTTTTTTTGATGAGGGCCACCATTTGGTCGAGCGCCTTGCCCCAGCCCTCGTGGAATCCCATTTCCGCATGTTGTTTGCATCCCGCTTCGTCCGCGTGGATGACCGTTGCGGTATACCGGGTACCTGTTCCGTGCGCTGCCAATTGTATGCTTGCCGTGAAGAGAAAATCGACCGAGCTTTCGTTGGCAGCAGTGGGCGCGGGGCGGAAGCCGGGAGTGAGCGCATTCGTCCAGGTCAGTTTTTCGTTTTTGATCACCTCAAGGTAACAGCCGAGATTGGGATATTCCTTTCCTTCCGGCGACAGCATCACGGTGCGAAATACCCCGCCGGGGCGCAGATCGATCTCGCAATCTATCGTTGTCCACGGTAGAGGGCAGAACCATGGTTTGAGATGGTCTGGCTGTGTCCATGCTTTCCAGACCAGTTCTTTAGGCACATCGACGATGCGCTCGAAAATGAGATCAAGCTTGGGGTTGAATTGGTAAGCGGTATCCACGGCCGTTCTCCTTTATGTGAGGTTGATGTGTGTGATGCGCGATCAGGCCTTTGCCAGGTCTTCGGCGAGTCGATCCAGCATCTCGCTCCAGCCCTGTTCGGTCCCTGCGCGCTCCTCGACCGACACCGGGATGGCGTGCCGCAGCGTGAGCTTGGTCTTGCCTTCATGCTCTTCAAAGCTCACCGTCACCAGGGTTTCGGCCGGGTGGCCGGCGCTCATGCCGTAGTGCGCGGGAGGGACAGGATTGCCTTGCGCATCCGCAAAGCTGTCGGTGTAGACGAGCAGCGCAGGCGCCACGATCTCGCGATAGACACCCATGCCCCAGACGTCGCGGCCATCGGGCAATCGCATGCAGTAGTGAAACTTGTCCCCCGGGCGCAGGTCGACCTTGCAGGAGGGAGTCGTGCAGCCATTCGGCGCCCACCAGCGCATCAGCTGGCCGGGCTCGGTCCACGCTTTCCATACCAGGGCACGCGGCGCGTCGAAGATGCGGGTGAGGATGAGGTCAGATTCGCCGGCAGCCATTCTGTCTTTGCTGACAGACATTGCGGGCAGGTAGTCCGCAAGGCGGGCCAGGGTCTGCTTCCCACCCTCGATGGCGCCGTAATCTTTCACCACGCGGTCGCGATCTGTCGCTGATGGGAATAGCATGTATATCGTCACTTTGGTTTGCGCGCCCAGCGCCTCGAAAGTCCACGTCGCATCAAATTGCGTGTCAGGATCGCCCTTTCTGCTGCCGCCATGTGAAAACTCGATGCGTTCCGGTTTGACGATCGCGGTAAAGGTGCTCTTGTTGGGATAGTCCGTGCCGTCCGGCCCGTGCATCACGTGCTTCCACACGCCGCTCACTCTCACATCCATCTTCTCGATGGTGGTCGTGAAGCCGTTCGGCCCCCACCACTGTGCCACGTGTTTAGGATTGGTCCACGCCTCCCACACCAACTCGCGCGGCGCATCGAACATGCGCGAGATCACGATCTCCCGGTCTGCGGTGTTGGTTGCAGCATTATTTGTTCTTGCGTCCATGTCATTCTCCCTTAAGTATTTTGTAGGAGCGGGCCATGCCCGCGAACAAAAATACAATCGCGGGTACGAGAAACATTTGTCCGGGCACCCGCATGGCCCGCTCCTACAGTTTTGCCTTTATTCCGATTTGGTTTTCGCCAAATACTCAGCCAACTGCGCAAACGTCCCACCCCAACCCTGCTGCATCCCGCTGTGCGCTTTGGCAAAGGCTTTCATTTCCAATTCAGTTGCGTCGAACGGAGCCCACCGTATCGTGATCGAAGTCTTGCCGTCGTGCTCCTCGAAAGTGGTCGTGGAGATCGTTTCCAGAGGCCAGTTGGGTTCCATCGGGTGCCGCGTGATGCCGCCCTGCGCATCGGAAAACGATGTGACCACAACCAGCCGTTCCGGCGCAACGATCTCGCGGAATGTCCACTTGCCCCATATCTTCTGGCCATGGGGCGAACGCAGCCTGTAGTGAAAGATTCCACCGGGGCGCAGATCGAGCTTGGCATGCTGCATCGTGAACCCGGTAGGTCCGAACCATTGCATCAGTTTTTCGCGCTCGGTCCATGCCCGCCACACCCGCTCACGCGGCGCGTCGAAATCGCGGGTGATGACGAATTCCTGATTTTCAGAAAGGTTAGCGTTTTTTGCGTCCATTTTTCTTCTCCTTTTGTTTCGGTGAAATCTTCTTCGGGATTCTGGGTTTTTGCGGCGGGGTTTGCATGGTTTTCAGATAGGCATCCAAGCGGTCGAAACTCTGTTCCCAGAACTGGCGGTACTGTTCTATAAAATCGGCGGCCTGGTGCAGTGGTGCCGCATTGAGCTGGCAGGGCCGCCACTGCGCCTGGCGGCTGCGCGTGATCAGGCCGGCGCGCTCCAGCACCTTGAGGTGCTTGGTCACCGCGGGCGTGGTCATCTCGAATGGCGCGGCAAGCTCCGTGACCGATGTCTCGCCCGATGCAAGACGTGCAAGGATCGCGCGGCGGGTCGGGTCGGCGAGTGCGGCGAAGGTGGCGCTGAGGTGATCGGATGGCATTTATTGAAACCTGTTGTGTAATTAACCAGATGGTAAATTACAGCTTGCCACGGTCGGCTGTCAAGTTTTTCCCTGTTGTGGGTGGGGGCTTGGCAGACCTCGATAGCAGGATTCGCCAATTTCGATAGCCATGATGAAATATCATTTGGTGTGCGCGCATATACAACGTCCATCCATGCCACAAAGTCCCAATTGAGACTCGGCCATGCTCATGGTCGAGCGAACCACTTCTTTGCTGCCATCGAACAGCACGTCGAAGCGGGCCGCTTCATTCCATTCGTCGCAGTAGCGCCATTCCCATGCCAGTTCATCGCGAAACGCGCTTGCGAACGAAAAGCCAGCCATAGATGGCAATGTTGACGGCGATGACCACACCGGCAAGCATGAACTGGATCTCTCTGGTGAGGCCGGCAGGATAGATGATAGGCAGCAGATAGTGCTCAACAAAACTCTCCGTGTAGCCCGATAGTCCCGCCTTGATACGAAGGTGGATCTCCAGGTAAGTGAGCGGGCAGCTTCGACCAGTGAACTCAACAAAGAATGCCCAAGCGGCAACCGGAAGATGAACAAGAGGAGCCCAGCGCCACCACACCGCCATTGCGGCACCCAGCAGGGCGAACAGGATGAAGGCCAGATGGAGCAGGAGGGTAGCGTCAGCGGCCAGTCGCAAGAGCATGATCGGACTTCGGCTATCGGGACGGAGTCCAATTACCTTGCGGATAAAACGGGGCGGTGTTACTCCACGCTGCCGAAGGAGAGATCGCTGGAATAAGGCGGCAGCGGCAAGCCGGCTATGCGGCTGGCTTGAGTGACCGGCCCGCCGGGAAACAGTTCATAGAGTCCTTGGCGCCCGCGACCATCGCAGAACCTTTCTTCCAGTTCGCGCAACAATTCGCGGGCGCTGCCGGCCATGCCGTGATGGCGGTAGCGTTCTCTCAGGCAGGTGATGATCTCCCAGTGTTCGTCGCTGAGCACGATGCCTTCCACTGTGGCGAGGCGCTGCGCCACCAGCGGCGACCAGTGTTCCAGATCGAACAAGTTACCTTCCGGGTCCGATTCCAAAAGACGGGCGTTGTTTATGGCTGTATTGATGTCGAGCATGATGGAGCCCTTCTGCTGACGTTTGCGGCTGGGGTTGATGAACCAACCTGGAAGAGCATCGTAGGAGTGTCGGTTGGTGGTGTCAACTGGTCCGGGCTGGTGCTCGACGGCAAGCTGTGTTTGCGGCCCGCAACCCGGAAATCTGGTATCGTTGTTTGACCGCGCGATTCTTTGCAATAGTTGCGGCGAGTGAACTATCCGGGCTGGATCAGCCGCCTTTATAATGAACCACTGCGTGATACAAAAGAGGTTGCCGTGAGTGCGATACATGCTGCCCAGTTAGTGTCCATTGCCAGGCACGCGCCATTCGACCGGATGGAGCGTGAGCATTTGCTGTGGATGCTGGAGCGCATGCAGCTTGCCTATTACGCGAAGGATGAGGTGATCGCCTCGCCGCAGCAAGGCCGGGCGACCCGCTTCTTTGTGATCAAGCAGGGTCTGGTGCGCGGCTCCCGTGTCACCAGCACACAGCAGGATGCGGTATTGGAGCTGCACGTGGGCGAGTGTTTCCCGGTGGGCGCCTTGCTGGGGGGGCGCGCGGTGACGTCGGAATATCGTGCCGAAGAAGATACATTCTGCTTCGAATTGTCCGCGCAGCATTTTCTTGAGCTGGTCGAATTGTCGCTGGTGTTCAAGGATTTTTGCACGCGCCGCATCGCCGCGCTGTTCGAGCAATCCACCCAGGCGATGCAGGCGCAGCTCTCGCAGGTGTCCACCGAGCAGCAATCGCTTTCCAGCCCCCTGGCCAGCATCATCCGCAGCGAGCCGGTCACTTGCCATCTCGACACCTCGATACGCTCGGCGCTGCACAAGATGCATGAAGCACATGTGGGCTCGATGATCGTGACCGATACCGCGCAGCGGCCACTGGGTATCTTTACGCTGCGCGATCTGCTGGAACGCGTGGTGCTTGCCGATCTGTCCATAGACCAGCCGATCGGCAATGTGATGAGCAGCCGGCCCGTTACGCTGCCGCCCGGCGCATTGGCCTACGAGGCGGCGATGGTGATGGCCAGGGAAGGCTTTCGTCATGTGCTGGTGACCGAGCAGAACGGCACGCTGCGCGGCATCGTTTCCGAGCGCGACCTGTTCTCCTTGCAGCGCGTGGGTCTGCGTCAGCTCGGCACATCGATCAGGCAGGCAGACAGTGTCGCCGCGCTGATCTCGCTCAGCAAGAACATCCGCCAGCTGACCCATAACATGATGGCGCAAGGCGTGGCGGCCGAGCAGGTCACCCAGCTTATCTCCACGCTGAATGATCTGCTGACGGTGCGCATCATCGAACTGGAATGCATCGCCGCAGGTTTGCAACAACCCGACTCATGCCAGACCGAGGTGTGCTGGCTGGCGCTGGGATCGGAGGGCAGGCTGGAGCAGACCTTCTATACCGATCAGGATAACGGCATCATTTTCAGCGTGCCCAGCGGCGAGACGGCGGATACGATGCGTCAGCGCTTGCTGCCGGTCGCGCTGCGCATCAACGAGGCGCTGGCCAGCTGCGGTTTCCCGTTGTGTAACGGCGGCATCATGGCGAGCAATCCGAAGTGGTGTCTATCGAGGGAAGAATGGCAAGCAACTTTTGCCGAATGGATAGATCACGGCAGTCCGGAGGATCTGCTCAATGCCTCGATCTTTTTTGATTTTCGCTGCTTGTATGGCAACGAAACATTCACTGCTTCATTGCGCGCCTGGCTGGGCAAGAAGATCTCGGTCACGCCGCGCTTCCTGCATCAGATGGCGGCCAACGCGCTGAACAACCGTCCGCCATTGGGGATCGTGCGCGACTTCGTGGTTGGCCAGTTGCAGACGCTGGACATCAAGCTGAACGGCACGACCCCTTTTGTCGATGCGGCACGCATACTCAGTCTGTCATGCGGCAGCACTGCCACCAATACCGTGCAGCGCTTGCGCGATATCGCCGAGCCGCTGCATATCGGCACGACGGAGATCGAGGGCTGGATAGAGGCGTTCTATTTTATTCAAACCGTACGCTTGCTGCATCAGTACGAATGCAGCGCGAAAGGCGTGGCGATGAACAACCAGATCGACCCGGAGCAACTCAACGACCTGGACAGGCGCATCCTCAAAGAGGCGTTCCGCCAGTCGCGCAAGATGCAAAGCCGATTGGCGATGGAATACCGCTTGTGATACGGAAACTGCTGGCGCGTTTCAAACGTCCTGCCGTCACGCTGCCGGCAGAACAGCAGGCCAGACTTGAATCGCTCATGCTGAAGATATCCGCTGATTGCAACGCCGATCTTGCCGGCGACCGGATCGTGGTGGTGGATGTTGAAACCAGCGGGCTCAGTCTGGCGGACGATCATTTGATCGCCATCGGCGCGATCGCCATACACGCCGGACGTATCGCGATCGCAGACAGTTTCGATGTGCTGTTGCGCCAGGACGTTGCCAGCGACAAGGCCAACATTCTGGTGCATGGCATAGGCGGCACTGCGCAACGCACCGGCCTACCCCCCGAAGAAGCGTTGTTGGCATTCCTGGAATATCTGGACGGCGCGCCGCTGTTCGCATTCCATGTCGCCTTCGACGAAACCATGCTGCGCAAGGCTTTCAAGAAATTTCTCGGCATAGAGTTCCGCCACACCTGGGCCGATCTGGCTTACCTGCTGCCCGAACTTTTCCCGGAGTACGCGCAAAAATATCACGCACTGGATGATTGGTTGACGCATTTCGCCATAATCAACGATGCGCGGCACAATGCCCTGGCAGATGCACAGGCTACCGCCCAGCTTGGATTGATAGTCTTGCGCAGCGCGCGGGCAAAACGCATCGTGAGCTTCAAGTCTCTGCAGGAGATGGATAAGGCCCAGCGCTGGTTGAGTGCCGCACGATACTGAACACTTGCAGGGTGCGCATGGCGCACCCTGCGACGCATGGCCTTTTGGCTATCGGACAGGCAGATTAAAGTTGTAAATTTGGTGCAGTGTTGAAATATTATGGTTGTAGAACAAATCATTTTGGGCTGTGCTATATTGAAGTCTGCAATGTGGTGGTTATCTGATTTGTCTCAGCGTTCCAGAGTTTGACAAAGTTACCGGCGCATATTATTTTTTGTCCGTTACTTTGTGCAGCAAAAACTTACCAACTTGAATAACAACAGGGGGAGCTATGCAACTTACTGAAAAGCACAAGCAGTACTGGCAAAAAAATCTCAGGCTGACCGGGATACTGCTGGCGATCTGGTTTTTCGCCACTTTCGTCATCGTCTGGTTCGCCAGAGACCTGCAATCCATCACCTTCCTCGGCTTCCCTCTCCAGTTCTATATGGGTGCACAGGGTTCCTTGATCATTTATGTGGCGATCATCTGGTATTACGCACACGCCATGAACAAGCTCGACCGCGAGTACGGCGTACATGAGGGAGACGAATAATGGCTACGCAATCACAAGCACAGTTTTACTCATCCCTGAAGAAGTATTATTCCTTCTATACAGGCGGCTTCGTCACTTTTGTCATCCTCGTCGCCATCCTGGAGCAGATGGGTGTGCCGAACAAGATCCTCGGTTACATCTTCCTGGCAGCGACGGTATTGCTGTATGCCGGTATCGGTGTGATGTCCAGAACGGCGGATATCTCGGAGTACTATGTGGCGGGACGACGCGTTCCGGCCTTGTTCAACGGCATGGCGACCGGTGCTGACTGGATGTCTGCCGCCAGCTTCATCGGCATGGCCGGCACCCTGTATCTGAGCGGGTATGACGGTCTGGCCTTCGTGCTGGGCTGGACCGGCGGTTACTGTCTGGTGGCATTGCTGCTGGCTCCGTATCTGCGCAAGTTCGGCCAGTTCACCATTCCCGATTTTCTCGGCGCGCGTTACGGCGGCAACATCCCGCGTTCCATCGGGGTGTTCGCTGCGATCCTGTGTTCATTCACTTATGTGATCGCGCAGATCTACGGTGTGGGCCTGATCACCAGCCGATTCACCGGCCTGGAATTCGGCATCGGTGTATTCGCCGGATTGGGCGGCATCCTGGTGTGCTCTTTCCTAGGCGGGATGCGCGCGGTGACCTGGACTCAGGTCGCCCAGTACATCATCCTGATCGTGGCCTACATGATCCCGGTGGTCTGGCTGTCGGTGAAGCATACGGGCAACCCGGTACCGCAGATCGCTTACGGCTATGTGCTGGAAAAAGTCACCGCACGAGAAATTGTCCTGAACGACCCGACCACGCCGGATGGCGCCAGGGAATCCGAAGTGCGCGCCATTTTCAAGCAACGTCAGGTGGCGGCAGAGGGCAAGCTGAAAGCGCTCGAAACCGGCGGTGCGGCTTATCTGGCCGAAGAAAAGGGCAAGCTAATCCAGGCGTCAGCCGAACTGAAGGCCAAACCGGATGCCGATCCCAAAGCGGTCGAGGCGGCTGACAAGGCCGTGACTGATTTCCCTGCCGATGCAGTCGCAGCGAAGAAAGCATGGACCGCGGCAGCTGGCAGTGCCAAGACCAAAGCGGCACCGATCTCTGCACACGCCGAGCCGTTCTCGGGCGCAGATGAAGCTACACGCGACAAGAAGCGCAAGAACTTCATGGCTCTGGTGTTGTGCCTGATGGTGGGCACGGCCGCTTTGCCGCATATCCTGATGCGTTATTACACGACGCCTTCGGTGAAGGAGGCGCGCAAGTCGGTGTTCTGGTCGCTGTTCTTCATCTTCCTGCTGTATTTCACCGCACCGGCTCTGGCTGTTCTGGTCAAGTACGATATCTACTACTTCCTGGTGGGCTCCAATTTCTCGGATTTGCCGTCATGGGTAGCGAACTGGCAGGCGGTGGACAAGAGCTTGCTGTTCTTGCAGGATATAAACATGGATGGCATCGTGCAGCGAGCGGAGATCGCTCTCGGGGGCGACATAATCGTGTTGGCCACCCCCGAGATCGCCGGTTTGCCTTACGTCATCACCGGTCTGGTGGCGGCGGGCGGCTTGGCGGCGGCGCTGTCCACTGCGGACGGTCTGCTGTTGACCATCGCCAATGCACTGTCGCATGACGTGTATTACAAGATGATAGACCCGCATGCGCCGACGACTCGTCGTCTGGCCATTTCCAAGGGTCTGTTGCTGGTGGTTGCGGTGTTGGCAGCGTATGTCACTTCGCTCAAACCGGGAGACATCCTGTTCCTGGTTGGCGCGGCGTTCTCGCTGGCTGCTTCCGCGTTTTTCCCCTCGCTTGCACTGGGCGTGTTCTGGAAGCGTGCCAACAAGTGGGGCGCGATCCTCGGTATGTCAGGCGGTTTGGGCACGTGCATGTATTACATGTACATGACCTATCCATTCTTCGGGGTGAATGCGCCGCTGTGGTGGGATATCAACCCGATCTCTGGCGGTCTCTTCGGTATGTCAGTCGGTTTCGCCGGCGTGATCATCGGCAGCCTGTTGACTGCGGCACCCGCCAAGGATATTCAGGAGTTGGTCGACCACGTTCGCTACCCGAACCTGGAAGCTGATATCAATACCACGGCAGCATAAGTAAAGTAGTTGGACCAAACAGAAGGCCTGCGAAAGCAGGCCTTTTTGTTTGGCATCACACGATCAACTGCCTAGATCAGCATGTCTGCAACCAGATAACTCAGATCGCTGCGTTCGGTTTCCCGTATCAGTTGGCGCGTCATTTTCGGATCGAAACGATGCAGGTGCAGGATGATCTCCTTGACCCGCTTGGGGTCATGCAGATGATGGTGAGCCATGCCCAGTGCGTACCACGCATGCGGATTCATCGGCTGCAGAGTGGCTGCTTCGTGCAATGCGGTTGCTGCTGCACTATGATCACCTGACGCGGCAAGACACATACCCATACCATACCAGGCACGATCCAGTTTCGGGTTGATCTGCACGGCAGCTTTGAAGGCCTCTATCGCTTCACTGCGTGCGCCATTTTTTTCGCAAGAAAACCCCAGATTGAAATACAGCTCCGCATCTTTTGGGTCTATGCGCAGGGCTGCACGAAAGTGGGTTATCGCAGCGGGGAAGTTGCCCTGGCCGGCATAAACGAAAGCGATACATGACTCAGCCATGGAAAAATCGGGCGCGGACTGCAGCGACAGGCGGTACTCCTGCAAGGCAGCGTTATCCTTGTTGAACGCTTGAAAAAGGCGTGCCCGCAGAAAGTGCTGCCATTTGGCAAAGTTCATTAGACTGTTCCTGTAAGGTGGATACTTGGCGCATTCTGCGCATGGTCTGGCGACATCGCAAGTTTATAGCAGATAGGGTGCTAAAATTCATGCCTATTCAACTCTTGTGCAAACCATGTTTTCTATCGAATTGTTCATCGTTAGCTCGCTTAAAGCGCTGGTCGAAGTGGCAGGCATGGCTTTGATCGGACAAGGACTGATAGGCTTGCTTGCCGGCAAGGCCAAGCAGGAGAATTTCGTCTATCGAATTTTTATGGTGGTCACATCGCCGATCTACAAGCTGGCCCGCATGATCTCGCCCAGGTTCATTGCTGACGCACATCTCGGGCTGGCCAGCTTTTTTATCGTGTTCTGGTTATGGGTTGCCCTGGTGTTCGCCAAGGGTTACGTGTGCCAGTCACAGAACCTGGCTTGCGTGGCAGGCTGACTTCAGCGGATTTCTCCATGGGTTTCGGCGCGGATCTTTGAGCAGCAGGAAGCTCATGGCAAATCCTTGCCGATGCGCCCAAGCGTGCGCCGATACACTGCGATAGCGACGAGCAGAGCGTAGCCGAGCAGCAGGCCTTGCAGCAGCAAACCCAGTGCGACCAGCCAGGTTGCCGCATTCCACCAGGGTGCGAACAGTGCGGCAAGCAGTGTGCCGCGATGCAGCCACAAGTGCCGCCACATCCAGGTTTCCGGGATGACCTCCTTCATGTTGGGAATGCCGCGTTTTACCCCGCCACGGAACAGGTGGAACCAGACCAGAAAAGGGACGATCTTGTACAGCATGCCGTGTATCAACGACATGGCAAATCCGAGCAGGAATAACACGGCAGATAGCGTGCCGAGATGATCGATAGCCGGAAAGAGCAGGGCTGCCGACGCAAACACCGCAGCGCACAACAGTGCCGTCATGCCCAGCCGGAAAAAACTCAAGGTGGCATCTGCGACGCGGCGGCGACGCTAACGACCACGATCCGTTGCTGTTGCTTGCCCAATTGACGCAGCGTTACGGCGAGGGTATCGCGATCAAATACATTGCCCGCGAACCGGGACAGATCGCCATCGACTTCACACGCAAATAAGCTTTGGGCATTGCAAGTTTCCCGGGGTGAGCGGCATACCCGCCTGGCAGGTGTGGACTTGAATGCGTTTCCGCACACGTTGGGCGATACAATCCCGGTTCCTCATCCATAGCTCATGGCCGATATGCATTTCATCAAAAAATTCTTTGGCTGCTGCGGGGTAGAGCCTGACACGACCGGCCATGCCGAAAAATTCATTTCGGCCGCGGGCGGGTTCATCGGCATTCTGCTGACCATGTGGTTCAGCCTCCATTACCTTGGCGCACAGGGTGCGGCCATGCTGGTGGCCTCGATGGGCGCATCGGCGGTGCTGTTGTTTGCGGTCCCGCACGGCCCGTTGTCGCAGCCCTGGAACCTGTTGGGAGGTCACCTGGTATCTGCACTGATCGGCGTGACTTGCGCGTTGACGATCGCCAACCCGCTGCTGGCCGCGCCGCTGGCGGTAGCGCTGGCCATCGCCGCGATGCACTACCTGCGCTGCATACATCCGCCCGGCGGAGCGACGGCGCTGACCGCAGTGGCCGGTGGCGCATCGGTACACGAGCTTGGTTACCATTTCGTGCTGACCCCGGTGTTGCTGAACGCCCTCATCCTGCTGATCACGGCTGTGGTGGTGAACTATGCCTTTTCGTGGCGTCGCTATCCGGCCAGCCTGAAGAGACTGTCCGATACATTCAAACCGGCAAAGGCGATCGCTCCCGGCAAGTTGCGCCATGGTGATCTTGAATACGCGCTCAGGGAGATCGATTCCTTTATCGATATCAGCGAGGAAGACCTGGCCAGGATCTACCTACTGGCCAACAAGCACGCCAAAGAGTTGGCGGTGCGGTATAAGAAACTCGCAGTGGGACGGACGTTCAGCAATGACCAGGATGATGCGCAATGGTCGGTGCGGCAGGTCATCGAACTTCCCGGTGATTGGCACGATGAACAGGCTGAATTGTATTTCAGGGTGGTCGCGGGGCATGAACAGGGCGCGACCCGTACGGCCACGCTGGCCGACTTTGCCAGCTGGATGAGACACGAGGTGGTGCTGGAGCAGGGAACGTGGAACCGGGTTTGAACGACATCGAAAGATTGTTGTAGTCATGCAGGGTGCGTTCTACGCACCAACGATAATGGTGCGTAGAACGCACCCTACGACATTGAGCTTTTAATTCAGAAATGGATTGAGTTTGTTGTAGCGGGAGTGAAAGACCAGCACATGGGAATCAAAATATACCTGCCCGCACACCCGCTCTGGCTGGTCGGCTTTCGACCGTTCTTTGCACTGGCGATGTTGGCGGGTTTGGGCCTGCCGGTGCTGTGGGCATTGATCTATTCCGATGTGATCGTCGCGCCGCAGACTGACTTTTCGATGGCGCAGTGGCACGCCCATGAGATGTTCTTCGGCTTCGGCTGGGCGGTGCTGGGTGGTTTTCTGCTGACCTCGACCAAGAACTGGGTCGGGGTGCGCGGCTACCATGGCCACGCACTGATGTTCCTGGTCGCGGCATGGCTATTCGAGCGGGCCGGGATGTGGTTCGGCGGAGCCTGGCCGCCGCTGCTGTTCCGTATTTCCAACAACCTGTTCATCGCCAGCATCGTCGCGATGCTGATGTGGACGCTGCTGCGCAACCGCAAGACTGACTCCTACCGCGACAACTACTTCCTGCTGCTGATCCTCCCGGTCTTTCTGCTCAGCAAGAACCTGATGCTCAGTGCCGATTACTACACTATCGGTTGGAGCATGGCGGTGGGGCTGTTCCGCATGGCTTTTCTGGTGATTCTGGAGCGCACGCTGGCCCAGTTCATGAAGAGCGTTTTTCAGGTTGCCATCCTGAATGATCCGCTGCTGAACAAGGCGATCAAGTTGCTCGGACTGCTACTGGTGTTCGCCGGACTGATGCCGCCGCAACTGTCAGGCGGGATCGCACTGCTGCTCGCGATCCTGCTGGCGGGCCGCTTCATCTACTGGAAGCCGCAACTGGCGATGCAGCGCCTCGACATCGGCATCATGTACCTGGGTTACCTCGCGCTCGTCGCGCAACTGCTGATCGAATTCCTCAGGCAGATATTCCATCCCGAATGGCCGGTATCCGTGTCCATCCATGTCTTCACCTTCGGTGTGATGGGACTGATCATCCCCGGCATGTTGATCAGGATCTCGAAAGGGCACACCGGCAGAAAGGTGGTGTTCGACACCCTCGACAAAGCCGCCCTGTGGCTCATGCTGCTGGCCTTCGTGCTGCGCGTCATTGCACCGCAGCTTCATCCCGCCGGATATGCCTACTGGATATCTCTCTCGGCAGCGTGCTGGTTTGTGTGCTTTGCGCTGCTCGCTTGGCGGTATATACCGTTTCTTGTTCAGGCCAGGGTTGATGGGAAGGAGCATTAGGGGGAATTACATTCTTGCTGAAATGCAGATTGTTCTTGATGCTGTTCCTGTGTGGACATTTTCGCGCAGAAACAGGCATGTTGTCGATACAGGATAGTTAGCATTACCATGCAGGCCTTGAAATAAACGCAAATTGATCGTTAGCAAATACTGCGTCATTCCCGCGTATGCGGGAATCCAGATGATCAGATGATTTCCCGCGAAGCGGGACAACATCGCGGCTTTGTCCGCTTCGTATCAGCAGACAGAGAACATGTGAGCATCCTCTTTGGGGAAGAGTGGTGAAAATCGGTGCGGAATGATGCTAAACAAGGCGTTAAATAGCACATATTTTTTAACTCACACATGTGCAGTTGTGATGGTGATGGCCTTGTTCGCAGGCAACGGCAGTGCCGCAGTTGAAACACCGGACAGCGAAGCATTGCGTAATCAAACCAGGCAAGAAGCTCAAGAACGTGAACGTCAGAAGCAACTACCCAGCGTCAATCTGCAAGGCGAGGTTCCGAAAGCGGGACCACTTCAATTCCCGGCATCAGAAACACCCTGTTTCACCATCCGGCACTTCGTTCTGGAAGTGCCCAGCCAGCTTTCACCCGAGGCCCATCGTTACGGCGCGAGTATCTTGCCGCAGGATCGCTTTCGTTTCGCACAGGACTTTCTTGAGCAATACGCGGGTCGATGCATCGGACGCGAAGGGATCAACCTTATCGTCAGGGGAGTCACCGCGAAGATATTGGTGCGAGGCTACTCCACCACGCGGGTGGGCATACCGAAGCAAGATCTGTCGAATGGCACGCTCAAATTGACCCTTGTTCCCGGGCTCATACACGAGATTAGATTCGCAGACACAGAGACCGATGGAACCTGGAAGAGCGCCTTTCCGACTTCCGCCGGGAAGTTACTCAACCTGCGTGATCTCGAACAAGGACTGGAGCAGATGAAACGCGTATCGAGTCAGGATGTGGATATGCAGATTGTCCCCGCCGGAAACCCGGGTGAGAGCGATATCCTCATCTCGGTCAAGCGCAGCAAGCCTTGGCGGATGATCGCCAGTCTGGATGATTCTGGCGCGAAAGGGACCGGCAAGACGCAGGGCGGATTACAGATCGGATGGGACAACCCGCTTGGACTGAACGACATGTTCAACATCGGTGTCAATACTGATGCTGATCGCAACAACGACATGCGCGGAACACAAGGCGACTATCTCTCATATTCGATCCCTTGCGGTTATTGGACGACCACCCTGTCCGCGAGTGATTCCGTATATCACCAACGCATCAGGGGAGCTGTGCAGAGCTTCGTTTCCAGCGGCAAGTCACAGAACCTCGAAGCGAAAACAAGCTACCTGTTCCATCGCGATCAGTTCAGCAAGAGCAGCCTGCAATTCCGTACCGCCAAACGTTGGAGCCATGCATACATCGACGATACCGAAGTGGCGGTGCAGAAACGCAACACCACGCTCGCCGAGATCGCATTGCTCTACACACACAACATCGGACAGGCGCAACTCGACACTACGCTCGCCTACCGATGGGGCGCACCCTGGTTCGGCGCACAGACCGAACCATTCAATCTGCCCGGAACCAGCCCGAGATACCGCTATGCACTGGGGACGCTGGATGCCACTTTGACTATGCCTTTCAAAATCAATGAACGCCCACTTAATTACAGCGCCACATTCCGTGCGCAAAACACCAATACCGCCCTCTATGCCAGCGAATGGTTCGCCATCGGTAACCGTTGGACGGTGCGCGGCTTCGACGGAGAGGTCGTGCTGGGGGCCGAAAAGGGATTTTTCCTGCGCAACGAGATCGGTATACGTATCGCCGACACCATGCAATCCGCATACGTCGGAATGGACATTGGCAAGGTTTTTGGTGAGAATGTGGACAATCTCCTGGGAAACAAATTGGCCGGAATGGTTTTTGGGCTGAAGGGCACGCTGGCCAGGAACGCGATCTACGATGTGTTTATCGGTGGTGCGGTATACAAACCGCAAAACTTCCGTACTGATGAACCTGCAGCAGGATTCAATTTGATATATCAGATGTAACGCAGCGAGGAAAAACCAACAGAAAAGGTGGGATCTGGAAGGTGGCTCATGCGCACACGCATTCAACCATACCTTATGCCGGACGGCAGCGTACTGCATCGTCCTTCATTTATCCGACGCACCATCGCCTGGATCACCCTCGTTGCGTATGTCGGTCAACCGATGGCCGTCACCGCTCAAGTCGCAGCCGATCAGGCTGCGGCGGCAAACAACCGTCCCGTTGTCGATGCCACCGCCAATGGTCTGCCCCTGGTGCAGATCACCGCCCCAAGTCCAGCGGGCGTCTCGCATAACCAATACACCCAGTTCAACGTCGATCCCGCCGGGCTGATACTGAATAACAGCGCCACCGTTTTGCAGACCCAGCAGGCCGGCTACGTCATCGCCAACCCGAATCTGGTGAACGGTGCTGCGCGCGTCATCCTGAACGAGGTCACCAGCACTAACATCAGCCAGTTGAATGGCTACACCGAAGTCGCCGGGCAACGCGCCGAAGTCATCATCGCCAACCCAAACGGCATCACCTGTAACGGCTGCGGCTTCATCAATACCGGACGGGGTGTGCTCACTACCGGTACGCCTGTCATGGGTGCGGGCGGAAGCCTCGACGCATTCCGCGTCACCGGCGGACAGATCCAGATCGGCACCGCCGGAATGAATGGCAGCAACCTCGACCAGCTCGACCTGATTGCGCGCAGCGTCAAGGTGAACGGCGAGCTTTGGACAGCCGACCTCAACATCATCACCGGAGCGAACCTCGTTAACTACAATACCCTCGGTGTCCAACTCATCCAGGGAGATGCCAGCAAACCGAGCGTCGGCATTGATGTTTCCTTGCTCGGCGGCATGTATGCCAACAAGATTCGGCTGGTCGGTACCGAAGCAGGCGTCGGCGTGAACAGCCTCGGCAATCTCTCGGCGCAAGCGGGCGATTTCACCTTGGACAACCAGGGCCAGATCACCCTAGGTGGCGATACCATCGCCAGCGCTAACCTCACCGTCAACAGCAACACGAGCGTTACCAACAGCGGCACGCTCTACAGTCAGCAAGCAGCGCAGTTAAATAGCACGGGCAGTATCGACAATAGCGGGTTGTTATCCGCTCAGGGCAATCTCATCATCAATGCCGCCAACCTCAACTCTACTGGCACGCTGGGTGCAGGTATCGACGTTAACGGCAACGCCACGCAGAACGGAAATATCCTCATCACCACCCAGAACCAAGCGACCGCAACCGGACAGAACATCTCCGGCGGCAGCATGAGCATTGCCGCTGCAGGCATCAATCTTGCCGGCAGTAACACCAATGCATGGGGCGGTGTCACTCTGGACGCCACGGCGGGTAACATCGAACTCACCGGTGCAATGACGCAGACCATGGGCGACATCATTTTGAACGCGACGGGTGCAGTGACGAACAACAGTGGCCTGCTCCTGGGCGCACAGGTGACAAGCAACGCTGCCAGCATTAACAACACCGGCGGCAGTCTGGGGGCTTTCGGCAACATCAGCCTCATAGCCAATACTATCGACAACACCAATGGACAGATCGTCAATGCGCTCAATGGCATGGGTAACGTCGCCCTTACCACCACAGGCAACCTCACCAATACCGGAGGTCAGATAGGCAGCGACCAGGACCTGCTTATCACCGCTAACACCTTTATTGGTAGTACCATGTAACAATTATAATTTCGGATAAAGACGCGTCAGCTTGGTCCGCGCATCCGAAGTTGTAAATTGCCAGTTAATCTTTTTCAAGCTGTTGTTTCGGTCTTGCTCCCATGCAACCACTTCGGCCTTCATGCTC
>JBGSKJ010000149.1:0-2554 GCA_041741275.1 Gallionella sp. | reverse complement strand
GGGTGGCGACTACCTCGCCGTTCGCAACCGCAATGAGCGCCTGCAGGCGGCGCCGGACGGCAGTGGCTATCGCTGCGATTGGCAGTGGACCAGCGACCTGCATGCGCCGAAGTTGCTTCCGTCATTGGGGCGGATGCTGATCCAGCGTGCGCTGGCCGATCATCCGATCGAGTTTGCCGACGCGCCGCCCGTACCTAAAGCCGGCGAGCCGCGAGTCAGTTTCATTATCGGTCATCGTGGCAGCGCCAGGCTGCTGCATTTGCTGGCGACCCTGCGCAGCATCGCCGCGCAGCGCGACGCCGCTATCGAGTGCATCGTGGTGGAGCAGGATGTCGCTTCACAGTTGACGGGCCACCTGCCTGGATGGGTGCAGCACATTCGTACCCCGCCGCCCTCGGCCGATATGCCGTATTGCCGGTCCTGGGCCTTCAACATCGGTGCGAGGCACGCGCGTGGCGAGCTGCTGGTGCTGCACGACAACGACATGCTGGTGCCGTGCGATTACGCGGTTCGACTGCTGGCGTTGGCTCAAAACGGCTACGCTGCCATCAATCTCAAACGCTTCATCTTCTACTTGAGCGCCGCGCATACCGAGGGTTTTTTCGACGGCAAAGCGAGTTTGTTGACGCACGCGCCCGAGGTGATCATGCAAAATGCAGAGGGTGGCGGCAGCATCGTCATTGCGCGTGGTGCTTTCGAGCGCATCGGCGGCATGGACGAGAGTTTCATCGGTTGGGGCGGTGAAGACAACGAGTTCTGGGAGCGGGCGCAAACGCTCAAAGTGTGGCCGTATGGCTGTCTGCCGTTGGTGCATTTGTGGCATGCCGCCCAACCAGGTAAACCAATTCACGCGGGATGGGATAACTACCAGAGCGCCGCCGTGGTCGATCCTCAAATCAGAAGTTCGAAACTACAGCAACAACCGCGTGGTGCTCTAAGCGGTCCAACCGGCTGGCCTGATCGATGCTGATGCGGTCGCTCACGTACCTGGACCGTGACCCACTAGTTTTCGCTGCGAGAAGTCGCGCGGGGTGCGGGTCCTCATGAACGAGCGTCAGTTCCGCGCCCGTCAATGTCCGTTTTGTAGTTCCGATCGAAATCGGGTGGTACTTGCCCTGCGTGCGGACCAGATCTTTGCGGCCAACTGGAGCTATCGGCCACAGCGACTGCCTTCCTTACAGTTGAAGGGCGACGAGACATTTCCCATTTCCCGATGTGTTCGGTGCGGTTTTGTGTTTGCCACCCGCCTTCCCGATGATGCCTTTCTTAGCGTCGTCTACGATGAAGTCATCGATGGTGAAGCAGCCCGTGTCCATAATTTTACCGCTGACAGCATGGCCGCGCGGATGCGCTATCTCGCACGCATGCTGCCGTTGCTAAAGCCGATGAAAAATCCGCAAGCCGTGCTCGACTTCGGATGCGGTTTTGGACCGAGCCTGACCTTGCTCGCGGCGAACAGTTGTGTATCCGCGTTCGGATTCGATACCAGCGAGCTCAGGGTCAACGAACTTCGCCGGAGGGGGTTGCGCGCATCGGTCGATATGGGTGAAGTGGGGCAACTCGCGCCCTATTCCGGGGTGATCCTGGACAACGTCCTCGAACACATGCCAGACCCCAGGGCTACGCTGGGCTTGATCAGATCGTTGTGTGTGGATGGAGCGATTGTATTTGTCAGTGTTCCCGATGCCAGCGAATCCAGATTGAAGCGGCAGGCATTGGCACACGGAAGGGGTGTGCCCTGCTCGATGGAGATCAATCCATGGGAGCATTTGAATTACTTCGACCAGTGGCATCTCGATCGGATGATGCACGACGCGGGGTTCGATCGGCTGCCGGCGTCCAAGCTGCCTGGCGAGGTTGAAATCGGATTGCGTCCGGAGTCGCTTGCTCTGGCAAGATGGAAAAACGTTGCGGCTTCACTGCTTCGACTGGCTCGTTATGCAGTCGCTGGCGATTCACCGATCTCGGGCAATGGATGCTTTTACCGTTGCCGCTGACGAAAGAAAATTGCGCATGTGCGGCCTAGCTGGTTGGTTGGAGACGCCCGGAGCTGGCACCGATCCGGCGGTGCTGGAGCGGATGCTGGATGCGATCCGGCATCGTGGGCCGGACGATCGGGGTGTGTATCTGGATGCCGTTGCGGGCCTGGCGTTTGGGCATCTCAGGCTCAGCATCATCGATCTGAGCGCGGCCAGCCATCAGCCGATGCGCGATGCCGGGAGCGGCGTGGTGCTGGTCTACAACGGCGAGGTCTACAACTTTCGTCAGCTGCGCGCCGAGCTTCAGGAGCATGGCTATCGCTTCGCCTCTACCGGCGATAGCGAAGTGGTGCTGAAGGCCTATCTGCATTGGGGTGTGGATTGTTTCGCGCGTTTCGCCGGCATGTTTGCCCTGGCCCTGTGGGACCCGCGCAGTGGTGTGCTGCACCTGGCCCGCGACGCCATGGGCATCAAGCCGTTGTACTTTGTCGAATTCGCCGGACGCCTGCTGTTTGCCTCGGAAGTCAAGGCCTTCAAGCAGGTCCCCGGATTCGGTCTGCAGGCTTCGACGCTCG
>JBGSKJ010000148.1:0-36579 GCA_041741275.1 Gallionella sp. | reverse complement strand
TTCGAGGAACGGCCAAAACAGGCGCTCGCGGTGTTGCGCTCCTTGGCATCGTAGAATAACTACGACCAGCGTCGCGCGCCTTGCGATCATCCTGTTTTTGTCAGCAACGTGGCTCATGGTGGACTTGATCAGAGGTTCCTTATGGATTTATCCATACAACTTGCGGCCCCGTATCCGGGCGCGATGCGCGCGGCGTTGTTCGCCCTCGGTGAGCGGCTTGGGCTTGCTTCCCTCGAACGGATTCTTGCCGGAGTTGAATTGGATCCTGAGCGGCGTGCCCTGCAGCTTGAAGATCTCGCAGAAGGTGCGCTCCAGATAGCGGGCATAACCGGCCGGCACGTCGTCCAGGCCGCTGCCGTGTATCACGATCAGCGGCGGGTTGCTGCCGCCCTGGTGGGCGTAGCGCATCTTGGGAGTGAAGCGCCCCCCTTTCGGCGGTGCCTGCTTTTCCAGCGCGGCGATCAGAGCGCGGGTGAGTTTCGGCGTGGACAGTTTCGCCATCGCCGCGGCATAGGCCTCGTTCACCGACTTCAACACATTCGCTATGCCGTTGCTGTTCAGGGCGGAAATGTAATGCCGTTTGGCGAAGTCCAGGAAATGCAGCTTGCGCTCGATGTCGCTCTTGACCTGATCGCGATGATGCTCATCCAGTCCGTCCCATTTGTTGACCGCCAGCACCAGGGCGCGCCCGGCCTGCAGCACGTAGTCGGCGACGTGCGCGTCCTGCTCGGTGATCTGGTCGCGGGCATCCACCACCAGCACCACCACGTTGGCGTCCTCGATCGCCTGCATGGTCTTGATCACGGAGAATTTTTCCACCGCCTCCTCGACCTTGCCGCGCCGCCGCACCCCGGCGGTGTCGATGATGGTGTACTGCTTGCCGTCGCGCTCGAAGTCGATATAGATGCTGTCGCGCGTGGTGCCCGGCTGGTCGAACGCGATCACGCGCTGCTCGCCCAGGATGGCATTCACCAGCGTGGACTTGCCGACATTCGGGCGCCCGACGATGGCGATCTTGGGCGGATGCACGTGGGTGGTTTCTTCCTCGACCTCGGGTGGGAAATTCTCCAGCGCGATCTCGACCACTTCGTTGACGTTGTCGCCATGCGCCGAGGAGATCGGCAGCGGCTCGCCCAGGCCCAGTTCGAAAAAGTCGGCGGTGACCTTGGCGCGTGCCATGCCTTCCGCCTTGTTGACCAGCAACAGGATGGGCTTGCCGGTCTTGCGCAATTCCACGGCGATGATGGCATCCTGCGGCGTGCATCCGGCACGGCCGTCGACCAGGAACATGACCACGTCGGCTTCGTCCACCGCCTGGCGGCTTTGCTTGGCCATCTCGAACATGATGCCTTCCTTGGCGACCGGCTCCAGCCCGCCGGTATCCACCACCAGATAGGGTCTGTCCCCCACCCTGCCTTTTCCGTAATGGCGGTCGCGCGTCAGCCCCGGCTGGTCGGCGACCAGCGCGTCGCGGCTGCGCGTGAGGCGATTGAACAGCGTGGATTTGCCGACATTCGGACGACCGACCAAGACTATTGTGGGCAACATTTTGCTAACCTTGAATGTGATGTGTAAATGTGAAACGTGAAAAGTGAAATGTGAAACGTAAAACCGTTGCTTCGTTTCACATTTCACATTTCACGTTTCACTTTCAATGTATCGACAGCGAATACAGATCCCCGCCGCGCGTCTGCACCAGCAGCCCGCCGTCCAGCGGTAGCGGTTCGGCCTGTATCGCACCGCCGTCGAGTTTGATGCGCGCCGCCATGCTTCCGTCCTCGCGGTTCAAGCCATGCAGATACCCGGCATAGTCGCCAACCACGACGAATTTTTCCAGCGCATGGGGCGCGGCGGTGTCGCGCAGGGACAATTGCTCGTTCTTCCACACCGTGCTTCCGCTGGTCTTGTCCAGCGCGATGACCGATCCCTTCGCATCGCTGAGGTAGAGATATTTGCGCAGCAGCATCATGCCCTTGTCGCTGGAGATGTCGCGGTTCCACAACGGGCTGCCCTGTGCCGCGTCATAACACGCCACACGCCCCTGAAAAGCGATGGCACAGACTTGCTCATCATCCGCGACCGGGTTGCTGGTGATGTCGCTGATGCGCTCGAGTTCGGTGCTGCCGCGCGGCTGGGACACCGAGACCTCCCACAATACCGAGCCGTCCGCGATCTTCAGCGCGACCAGTTTGCCTCCGGCAAACCCGGCGTATGCCACGCCGCGCTGCACGGTCACGCCGGCATGACTGCGCACCACCAGGGCTGGCGTGCTGCGCTCATACAGCCACAGACGCTTGCCGTCTGCCGCGCTCAATCCGGCAATACGACCGTCACCGCTGCGCACCATCACCACGCCATCCGCGACTTGCGGCACGCTCAGCACTTCACTGGGCACTTTGCTTTTCCAGCGCAGCTTGCCGTTCTCGTCATAAGCCAGCACATCGCCCTTGTCGCTTCCGACGAGCACCAGGCCTTCACCGCTTCCTACAGCGCCGCTGGCGGCGATACCCGTTTTGATACGCCATACTTGTTTGCCGGTGGCCCGGTCCAGACGTGTCAGGTCGCCCTTGGCGGATGCGCCGTAGATCGCGTCACCGGTCAGCGCGGGCCGCAGCAGATTCGGTTCCGAATCCCCCACGTTGCCATGCCAGCGCACCTCGAACCTGGCGGTCTGGAGGAACTCGACCAGTTTGGCAGGTCCCGCCTCGCCCTTCATTTCAGCCCAGTCCGGCGCAGAGTCGCTGGAACAACCGTTCAGCGCGAGCAGCATTCCCAGCAACAGTCCCAGGCAAGGCTTGTCATGAGCCTTGAGCCAGGAGCCTGTCAAAGGTTCACTGCGGGCGCCCATGTTCATTTATCCGTTACCAGCGCATCGAGTTTCATCTGGATCAGGTTGCGATACATGCTCTTGGCATCGGTCTTTTCGTAGGCCAGTTTGTATGAGCTCCTGGCCTCGTCTGTCTTGCCATGCGCGCTCAACACGTCTCCCCGCAAATCTGCATACAGACCATCGAATGAGGCGGCGTGCGCGGTTTCCAGCAGCTTCATCGCGTCGGCATATTTGGTTTCATCCAGCAACAGGGATGCCAGCCGCAGCCGCGCCACGTCGCGCAGTTCCGCTTCGCCGGCGTGATCGATCGCCCACTGCAACTGCGTCTTGGCACGCGCCGGGTCTTTGCGCTGTTCATTCACTTGCGCGGCCAGCAATGCGGCCCGCGACGCGTACGCCGTGGACGCGAATCTGTCCATCACTGCGGCGGCGGCATCATTGACGCGCCCTACATCGGTTCCTTCCAGTTGCCTGATGAACTCCGCATACAGCGTGGCTGCCTGACTGGATTGATTGTGCTGGTAATACTGCCAGCCGCGCCAGCCGCCCATCGCGACGACGACGATCAGCAAAGCGCCGAGGATCTGATTGCGGTTGTCCTTCCACCAATCCTTCATCGCCTCGAGTTGTTCCTGTTCCTGCAAATCCAATACTGCCATGCTGTTCACTCCTACTTGATTAATTGATTCACTGTCGCGGTGAGATTTTCCACGCTCACGCGGATTTGCTCGCCACCCCGCATCGGCTTGACACTCACCTCATCTGCCTGTGCTTCATCATCGCCGATCACCACCGCGATATAAGCGCCGCTGGCATCGGCCTTTTTCATCTGTGCCTTGAAACTGCCGCCGCCGCAATGCAACAGCACACTCAGATTGTCATCGCGCAACCGCTCCGCCACCCGGCTGGCCATTCGCCCGGCCAACTCGCCCTGGTGCACCACATACACATCCACCTGCGGCTTGGGCAATGCCATGCCGTCATCCTGCAACAATGCCAGCAAGCGCTCCACCCCCATCGCGAAACCGGTCGCGGGAGCGGGTTTTCCGCCGATCTGCCCGACCAGACCGTCATAACGGCCACCGGCGCAAATGGTGCCCTGCGCGCCGAGGCGCGTGGTCACCCACTCGAACACGGTGCGGTTGTAATAATCCAGCCCGCGCACCAGACGCGGGTTGATCTCGAACGCCACGCCATGCTGTTCGAGTATGGCTTGCACTGCGGCAAAATGCTGCAAGGCATCGTCTTCGAGCTCATCCATCAGCTTCGGCGCCGCGACTATCAACTCCTGCATCGCCGGATTCTTGCTGTCCAGGATGCGCAGCGGGTTGCTGTGCAAACGGCGCGTCGCATCGGCATCCAGCGCATCCTGGTGCTGCTCGAAATAAACGACCAGCTTGGCGCGATGCCGCTGGCGCGATGCCGCATCGCCCAGGGTGTTCAGTTGCAACGCGACATCGCGCAGCCCGAGTTTATGCCACAGCCGCGCGCACATCAGGATCTGTTCGGCATCGATGTCCGGTCCGGCAAAGCCCAACGCTTCCACGCCGAACTGGTGGAACTGGCGATAGCGTCCTTTTTGCGGGCGCTCGTGGCGGAACATCTGGCCGCTGTAATACAGGCGCTGCGGCGCGTTGTACAGCAGATTGTGCTGCAACACGGCGCGCACGCAGGAGGCCGTTCCCTCGGGACGCAGCGTCAACTCGTCGCCGTTCAGCGCGTCGGCAAAGCTGTACATCTCTTTTTCAACGATGTCGGTCGCTTCGCCGATGGCGCGTTTGAACAGCGCGGTCGGTTCGACCAGCGGCATGCGGATGTTGCGATAGCCGTAGCTGTGCAGCCAGTCGCGCACCACTTCCTCGAACCATAGCCACAGCCCCGCCTCGTCCGGCAGGATATCGTTCATGCCGCGCACGGCCTGGAGTGTTTCGTTACTCATAATTTAAAATTCGTGAAAGGTGAAATATGAAAGGTGATGCCCTCCTGGCGCCTTGCGCCACCCTCCCTGTCGGGAGGGGTACGTTTCACGTTTCACATTTCACGTTTCACATAGGTTCTAGTTACATACTCATCGACGATGCCGGTGAACTCCCCGGCGATGTTGTCACCGCGCAGGGTCATGGCTTTTTCGCCGTCGATGTAGACCGGTGCGGCCGGACTTTCGCCGCTTCCCGGCAGGCTGATGCCGATGTTTGCCAGTTTGCTTTCGCCCGGCCCGTTAACCACACAACCCATCACCGCAACGGTCATGTTCTCCACACCTTCATAACGCTCGCGCCACACCGGCATCTGCGTGCGCAGATGGGCCTGGATGCTTTGCGCCAATTCCTGAAAGAAGCTGCTGGTGGTGCGTCCGCAACCGGGACACGCCGTCACCATCGGCGCGAACGCGCGCAAACCCATGGTCTGCAGAATCTCCTGGCCGACCAGCACTTCCTGGGTGCGGTCACCGCCCGGTTCCGGAGTCAGCGAGATGCGTATCGTATCGCCGATGCCTTCCTGCAACAGCACCGCCAGCGCGGCTGTCGAAGCAACGATGCCCTTCGATCCCATGCCCGCCTCGGTCAAACCGAGATGCAGCGCATAGTCGCATTGCAGGGACAGCGCGCGATACACCGCGATCAGGTCCTGCACTTCGCTGACCTTGCAGGACAGCACGATGCGGTTATGCGCCATGCCCAGATGCTCGGCGCGTTGCGCACTTTCCAGCGCGGAAGCGATCAGCGCGGCGCGCGTCACTTCTCCGGCTTCCCTGGGCTGCGCCAGACGCGAGTTCTCGTCCATCATGCGCACCACCAGATTCTGGTCCAGGCTGCCCCAGTTCACCCCGATGCGCACCGGCTTGTCGTAGCGGATCGCGGTCTCTATCATCATCGAAAACGGATCGGCTTCCTTGCGGCTGCGTCCGACGTTGCCGGGGTTGATGCGGTATTTCGCCAATGCCCGCGCACAATCGGGGTAGTCCGTCAGCAAGCGATGGCCGTTGTAATGAAAATCTCCGACCAGCGGCACCTCGCAACCCATGCCGTCCAATTGTGCGCGTATGCGTGCCACTTGCGCGGCGGCTTCGGGAGTATTGACCGTGATGCGCACCAGTTCTGAGCCGGCGGTTGCCAGTTCGAATACTTGCCTGGCGGTTGCATCGGCATCGGCAGTATCGGTGTTGGTCATGGCCTGCACCACGACCGGCGCACCGCCGCCCAGCATCACTTTGCCGACCAGCACCCGTTGCGACGGGCGGCGTTTGATAAGATTCGCGCTCATGCTCACTGCAACGTCACGTGCGCCACTTCGCTATATTTGTTGATGTAAGGCTTCAAGTCCACCGGCTTGCCCTGGTGGAAGAGTTGCACCGACAAGCCATGCCCGATCAGCATCGAAAACGGCGCGCGGCCATTGACGATCAACTCGGAACCGGCCGGGTTGACCTGCGAGGATATGATCTTGTCGTCCCGGTCCTTGATCTCTGTCCAGGATTCTTCACCGAACACCAGACGCAGCTGGGTAATCGGTGCAGGCATGTCGGGCTGGGAGGAAGACTTTGCAACCGGGGCCTGAAGCGGCGTGACCGGTTTGGCTTCTGGCTTGATCTCTGCTGTATCCTCAGGCTTGGCCTCTGGCTTTGCCTCGGTTTTGGCATCACGTTTGGCCGATGAGAAAAACCACCATGAGGTAGATTCGGTCTTTACCTCGGATTCAGCCTCGGGTTTAGCCTCCGGTTTTGACTCGGGTTTGGCCAGCGACTCCTGGGTCGGCGCAACGGGTTTCGCTGCCGAAACCTGTGGCTCCGCGCCGGCGGCCCCGGTCTTCGTGGCCGGAACCGAAGATTGCTCCTTGCTCACTGTGGAACGCGCCTTGGGCACAGCCGGTACCGGTGGCACAGTCACGCGCTCATCCGGAACAGGCGCAGACGGTATGATTTGTATTTCCTCGGGCAGGGCAACCGGCGTTTCAACCCGCTCCACCGCGGACTGCTCAAGCGGGGACTGTTTAAGCGGAGACATGAAATTCCACAACGCGAATCCCACAGCAATCACGGCCAGAATTGCGGCCGCAGACAACCAGAACTGATTTTGCTGCAGCAGTGAACGAGCGCTGGGGAACGGCACCTCGACCGAATCAGGAACCAGATCCATAGAGGCGACCCCGGTCTGCGGCAGAGCAGCCAGCAATGGCTGGGCATCCAATTGCAAAATCTTGGCATAACTGCGCACGAAGCCGCGCAAAAATGCAGCTTCCGGCAGATGCTTGAAATCATCTGCTTCCAGCGCCTCGATCTGGCGCGGTGCGAACTTGATCTGATTGGCCACATCCGCCACGCTCAAACCCAGATGCTGGCGGGTTTCGCGCAACGTCCTGCCCAGTGAGGCCGCCGCTGTCGCGGCAGGATTTTCGGCTTGACCGGGATTATCTTCGGGAATCTGTTCCATCATTCACCACGCAGCAGTAATTGGGTTTCACGCGCATCGGGAAACCGCTTGCGCAATTGCATGCCATAGCTGGCCTCGGAATTGCGGTCACCCGCCTTGCGCTCGATGCGCACCGCCAACCAGAGTTGCTCTGCTGTCAGATTGTCGGCGTTCTGCGAATAAGCCGCAAAATATCTCTTTGCCGCGGCATGATCGCCACCGGCAAAACTCATTTCCGCCATCGCCAATAATGCCTGCGGCATTCCGGGCTGCACCTGCAATGCCTTGTTCAGGAACTCTTCGGCATCCTTGTTGTTGCCGATCTTCCTGGAACACAGTCCGGCATTCAGAAACGCCAGCCCCGGCGTTTGATACAACGGATTCTTCAATGCTGCCATGAAATGCGGAATGGATTCCTTTTCGCGGCCGCGCTGGCACAGAAACCAGCCAAAATTGTTGTGCGTATCCGAATCGTTCTTGTCGATATTCAAACTTTTCCGAAAATCCGCTTCGGCTTCATTGTCCTCGCGCAGCGCCATATGCACCAGACCGCGCACGCTGTAAGCCTGGGCAAAGCCCCGGTCGGCCTGCAGGGCCTGCTCGATCTCCTCCAGCGCGACACCGTACTGGCCGCGCTCGTAATAAAGGCCGGCGAGTTCGGTATGAACCATGGCACTCTTGCCGCTACTGGAACCGGCTGACGGCGTTCCGCAGCCCGCCAGCACCAACAGCGCAAGCGCCAAGGAACACGCCAAAGAATACGACGGAATAATCAATTTGCTCATCGGTCCACCCCGGCTGTTCATCTATGCGGCCCCAACCGTGCGTTGCATGGTTCGCCTGGTCTTGTCCTGCACCTGTCCGGCCAACTGTCCGCAGGCGGCAGCGATGTCGTCGCCGCGCGTCTTGCGCGTGGTGGTCACGATATCCGCCTGCATCAGCACATCGCGGAAGCGCTGGATGGCATCGGGTCCGGAACGCCGGTAATGCGTTTGCGGAAACGGATTGAACGGGATCAGGTTGAATTTGCACGGCACGTCACGCACCAGATTGACCAGCTCGCGGGCCTGCTGCACCGAGTCGTTCACCCCTTCCAGCATCACATACTCGAACGTGATGAAATCGCGCGGCGCGCGCTCCAGATAACGCCGGCAGGCAGCCAGCAACTGCTGGAGCGGATACTTCTGGTTGATCGGCACCAGCTCGTCGCGCAGCTTGTCATTCGGGGCATGCAGAGACACCGCCAGGGCCACCGGACATTCATCACGCAATCGGTCCATCGACGGTACGATGCCGGAAGTGGACACCGTCACACGGCGGCGCGATAGGCCATAGGCCTGGTCATCCAGCATCAGGCGCAGTGCGCTCACGGTGTTGTCGAAATTCAACAGCGGCTCGCCCATGCCCATCATCACCACATTGCTGATCTTCCAGTTCCCCTCGGCATCCTTGCCGAGCTGATGGTTCGCCCACCACAACTGGCCGATGATCTCCGCCACGCCCAGGTTGCGGTTGAAACCCTGCTTGCCGGTCGAGCAGAACGAACAGTTCAGCGCGCACCCGGCCTGCGTGGAAACGCACAGCGTGCCGCGCGTATCTTCCGGAATGTACACCGCTTCCACGGCATTGCCGGTGCCGACATTCAGCAGCCACTTGCGCGTGCCGTCGTCGGACAATTCTTCGCGCATCACATCCGGCGCGGTGATGCAGGCGCCTTGCGCAAGCTTGCCGCGCAACGCTGCCGCGATGTCGGTCATCGCGGCGAAATCGGACTCCCCGTCCTTGTAGATCCAGCGCATCAACTGGCGCGCACGGAACGGCCTCTCGCCCATTTCAGTGAGATAAGCTGCCAATGCCTGGGCATCAAAGTCGAGGAGGTTTTGCTGCATCTTTAACTCTTAGCGCGGATGGATATTCTTCTTCGGGAAGAAATAAGCGATCTCGTTAGCCGCATTTTCCGCGGAATCCGAACCATGCACCGCGTTGGCATCGATGCTGTCGGCGAAGTCGGCACGGATAGTGCCTTTATCGGCCTTCTTCGGATCGGTCGCACCCATCAGATCGCGGTTCTTCAGGACAGCGCCCTCGCCTTCCAGAACCTGGATCATCACCGGGCCGGAGATCATGAAATCCACTAGGTCCTTGAAGAACGGGCGGGCGCGATGCACGGCATAGAAGCCTTCAGCCTCGACGCGGCTCAGGTGGCGCATCTGCGCAGCGACGATCTTCAGGCCGGCATTCTCGAAACGGGAATAAATCTTTCCGATGACATTCTTGGCTACTGCATCGGGTTTGATGATCGACAGGGTACGTTCAACGGCCATGCTTCTTTCTCCAGACAATTTTAAAGTTGATCGAAAATTACAAGGGCGTGATTCTATCAGGCTTTGCCTGTCCGCGCGCCCTCCAATTCGACCCGGACAGCCGCTTCATGGGCGTCCGCCCGGTATCCCGCCGCAACCGCCACACCCGGCACGCAGACCAGTTCATCGCCGCAATACAGCAACGGCAGCCGGTCGCGCTGCCAGGGCGGAACCTGGAGTTCCTGCAGCAGGTTTTTCAGGGTACGCGTAGCGGCTTTCGGCTGGGGGCGCAGTGATTCCCCGCCCTTGCGCAGGCGCAGCGTCACCGGTGCGCGCTGCAGTTTATCCAGGCTGATACCAACCCCCCGGGATTGTATGAATTGCAGCCGCGTATCCAGCGCGGGCCAGAACAATTCCGGCTCGCCGCGCCACGACAATACAAGTCCCGGGTCAAATCCGCGCAATGCAGGCAGCACATGAATCCTGTCCCGATAACGGCGCACCTGCCAACTGCCGTAGGTGATGCACACCGCCGCATCCGGTCGTGCGCTGCATAACTGCCGCAGCATGTCATCCAGTTGCACGGCTTGCGGCATAGTCGCGCCGCTCCCATGCAGAAAATAGCGCAGCAGATTCCTGGCGCGGGGCGGACTCAATGCCTGCAAGGCAGCAACGGCCAGGGTTTCGTGCTCTATCGCCTGAGCGGCATCCTGCTGCGCCAGTTCATCCAGCAAATCGCTCGCTTCGGCGAAATGCTGCGCGCTGCGCGCCAGGGTGTCGCGATAAGCCGGGAATCTTTGCTCCAGCACAGGCAGCAAACGGTGACGCAAAAAGTTGCGCGGAAAGCTGTCGTCGGCATTGCTTTCGTCCTCGATCCAGCGCAGGCCGTGCTGCCGGGCATAATCGAGCAATACAGTGCGTGGGACGTCCAGCAAGGGACGGAGCAAAACGGGGTGATGTGCCACCCCCTCTACCGAGAGGGGAGAAGGTGTATGTCGGACAAGGCGTTTGGTGAACGGCATCGCCGCCGCACCCTTGACCCCCGCACCGCGCAACAGTTGCAGCAACAGCGTCTCGGCCTGATCGTCGGCGTGGTGGGCCAGCGCGACAAAATCACATTCCTGCCCGGCGAACGCCGCGTGGCGCAACTTGCGCGCCGCCGCTTCGATGCCGTGTCCGCGCAACGGAGCGATATCCACATGCTCGATGCGCATGGGTATCCGGTAACCCGCGCACAGTTCTGCACAGAACTCCGCCCACGCATCGGCATTCCGGCTGATGCCGTGATGGACGTGCATTGCGGATAGCCGCCAGGAAAAACGCTGCGCGAGATTATGCAACAGATGCAGCAGCACCACCGAGTCCACCCCGCCGCTCAAACCGATCAGGATGGAACTGCGCGCGGGTAGCAGCGGCGCGATGTGCGCTGAAATTCGTTCAGGAAGTTCGTTCAGGGAGGACACCGCGCGCCCGGGGGAAATGTCATTCCGGGCCAAGCCCGGAATGACGGATAAATGGAAGCTTACTGGAGCGTGACTTCCTTGAACTTGCCATAGCTCATCAAACGGTTGAAACGATCTTGCAGCAAGTTGGCAGTCGGTTTGTTTTGCGCCGTTTTCAGCGCATCCTGCAAAGCCTTTTTCACATTCTGCATGGTCAGGGCGTAATTGCGATGTGCCCCGCCCAGCGGTTCGCTGATGATCTTGTCCACCAAACCCAGCGCCTTCAAACGCGTCGCGGTGATACCCAGCGTCTCAGCGGCATCGGGCGCTTTTTCCGCGCTCTTCCACAGGATCGACGCGCAGCCTTCCGGCGAGATCACCGAATAGGTGCTGTATTGCAGCATCAGCAGCGCGTCGCCCACGGCTATCGCCAGCGCCCCGCCGGAACCGCCCTCGCCGATCACGGTGCAGATGATCGGCACGCGCAACTCGCTCATCTCGTAAAGATTGCGCCCGATCGCCTCGGACTGGCCGCGCTCTTCGGCGTTCACGCCGGGATAGGCGCCGGGGGTGTCGATGAAAGTCATGATGGGAATGCCGAACTTTTCCGCCATCCGCATCAGGCGCATCGCCTTGCGGTAACCCTCGGGGCGCGGCATGCCGAAATTGCGTGCTATCTTTTCCTTGGTGTCGCGGCCTTTCTGATGGCCGATCACCATCACGCTTTGCCCGTTGAAACGCGCCAGTCCGGCCACGATCGCCTTGTCATCCGCAAAGGAACGGTCACCGTGCAATTCCTCAAAGTCGGTGAACAGATGCTCGATGTAATCCAGCGTGTAGGGCCGCTGCGGATGGCGCGACACCTGCGATATCTGCCACGGCGTCAGCTTGGCGTAAACATCCTTGGTCAGGACTTCGCTCTTCTTCGACAAATTCGATATCTCATCCGCGATGTCGAGTGCCGAATCATCCTGCATATAGCGCAATTGCTCGATCTTTTCTTCCAGTTCGGCGATGGGGCTTTCAAAATCCAGGAAAGTGATTTTCATGACTGGGTGCCTTTGTTTGTCCATGCGGAATGATACATGATAAGCAGTTTGTGCTGCAGAGGGTTAAGCGGCCAGCCCAAAAAAACGTTTGATGGTGGAAAGTATCTCGCCGCGCTGCTGTGAGATTTCCTGCGGCCTGCTTTTCGCGTCGATGTCCTGCAAAGCCATATTCAACTCGGCGCGCCGTGTGGCCAGTATATGCGCCATCTCATCGGCTATGGCGGGACGCGCGCGCAGGATTTCCTCGAACATCTCCTTGTCCACGCGGTAGCACTCCACGTCGGTCCTGGCCACCACCGACGCGGTGCGTGGCGCACCGGTCATCAACCCCATTTCGCCGAAGAAACTGCCCGCACCCAGGGTGCGGACGATGTGTTTTCCACCGCCCGGCGTTCCCAGGTAAACCTCGGCCTCGCCGCTGATAATGATATACAACCAGTGCGCAACGGCCCCCTGCCTGGAGATGATGTTGCCCTTGGCAAACGGCGAGTACTTCAACCGCTCGGCCAGCGCGCGCAACTCCTCCCCGGTCATTTGCGCGAACAACTCGACACGCTTGAGCGTCTTGATGCGCAGCAGCAATTCGCGCTGATGCACGGTTTCCTCGTATTTCTCGTTTTCCTTGATGAAGTGGACGTTCTGCTCTTCCACCGCGAGCTTGATGCCGGCACGCTCCAGCGCGGTATAAACGTGCCAGCGCAACGCCGCGTCGGTGGGATCATCCACCGCCAGATCGGTCAACCAGTAACGCAGCGCATAGCGTGCATTGCCTTTGTCTATCTCCATCAGCACGCAATTCGGGGCCGGTGTCTTGGCGACGTTGTTGATCTCCGCCTGCAGAATGGCATCTTCCACCGCGCTGACCACCCTGGTCGGCGTGACATCCAGACTGACGCCGAACCATATCCAGCGGCGCAATTGCACCGGCTGATCGGAGCGCCGCCCCAGCACCAGAAACTTGTTCTTCATCAACTGGCTGTTCGGGAACACCACGGTTTCCCAATTGCGCGTCTCCACCAGTGTCGAACGCCAGCGTATATCCACCACCCGGCCGGTAATGTCATCCACCTTGATCCAGTCGCCGATCACGATGGAGTTGTCCAGTTGCAACGCCAGACCGCCGAGGATGTTGCCCAGCGTATCCTGCATCGCGAAGGCCACCACCGCGGTGATCATTGCCGAAGTCGCCACGATGCTGCCCAGATCCAGGCCGGCAAAGCGCAACCGCACCAGGCCCCAGGCGATATACGCGATGATGACGAAAATATCCTCGGTGATGCGCGGCGGCGTCAGGCGCACCCATGGCAGCACGATGCGGAAGATCAGCAGACCCGACAAACGGATCAGCGCGATCCCGGCGCCGATGATGAAAGCCTCGTGCAACACGGCCGCCACCGACGTGAAGTGCAGCGCGTGGAACAGGCTGCTGACGAACAGCCCGACCAGACAGACAATGAACAAGTTGAGCGTATTGATGACGCTTCTGCGCTCCTCCTTGATAAAGTGGAACAGCATGAACGCCAGGCACAATGCGATGACCAGCATCGGCAGCGATTCTTCGCGCCAGAAAAATTGAATGGTGGTATCCCAGAAAGACAAGTTCGGCTCCTTGAATTTTGCTTTGGCTTATTGCTATTGCTGCGGCATTCTACACCAGCGAATACTCAGCCAGACGCCTGGTACGCCGCCAAAACGCCCAACTATCACCGCGTTTCAGGATTACGCGCCGGATGCCATGCTCGCCCGGAACATCCAGCTGCAACTGTGCGAGCTTTCCGCTGCGCAATGCCTGCCATAACGGCTGCGCATAACCGGTTTCAAAATCCTGCAAAGCCGCGTGCCAGGCCATCAGATCGCCGCGCTGCAAGGCCGACCGCAGACCGGTCCAAACCAGCAACAGCCTGCCTTCGCCCGGTTCGTCACGCCATTGCGACGACCATCCCGCAAACGGGACGCCCGCAGCCGCAGCGAGCATCTCGACCAGCAGTTCGTCCGAACATGCGCTGTCATACGCGCGACCGGACATAACCCGCGACTGGGCGAGTGCTGCTTGTTCGCCGGGTCGGATGGCTGGCGGTTCATGCAATATATTTTCGCCGGATTTGTGCAAAACACCCCGAGATTCCCCCGCTCCCCACAGCCAGACGCTGTTCACAGTCAACTCACCTCGTGCCTCGCGGGACTGGTTGAGCGGATGCGCGAACAACAACATCTGGATCTCGTTGAACATCCGATTCCAATGTGCCGCATCCTCGCCGGTGGGCAAGGCGCGGCGAACATTGCCGCCCAGCACTGCGGAAAACGGAATGGTGCGGATGCGCGGCAGCGTGTCCAGACGCACATACCAGCGTTGCGGATGCGGCGCAAAGAATTCCATGCCCTGCCCGGCAAAATGCTCATTCAAGCTTGCACACAACAGCGCAGCCTCATCATCGCTCGGCTGCACACCGGCCAGCAGCATCTGATCGCGCTGCAAACGCAAATGCACCGGATCGGCACGCAGCCAGCACCCCTCGGCCAGACCATCGAACGCGGCGCTGACAGGCGCGACCGGCGCATCTGCCTGACACGGTACGCCGAATAATCCGCACAGATGATTTTCCAGATAGCCCTCATCCCCCGTTCGCCCTGTGCCTGTCGAAACACCACGTGCCAGCAGTTTCTCCAGCGCGGGCAAGCGCAGATCCGCGCATACCTCGGCGGCGATGTCCCTGGGCAGGAACAGATCGGGGATGACCAGATGGACGCTTTTCATGCGGCGAGTTTAACATTTGTCCTGGGGTACGTAGGCATGGCTGCGCCATTTACATAAAAGCGGCAACAGGTCGCCGCACTCCAAAGTTTGTGGCACACTTACGCCCGTTCCATCACCTCGACGACCCCAACTTGCAACCCTACGAACTGTTCATCGGTCTGCGCTACACCCGTGCCAAGCGGCGCAACCATTTCATCTCCTTCATCTCGCTGATCTCCATGCTGGGCATGGCCCTGGGCGTGTTGGCGCTGATCGTGGTGCTGTCGGTGATGAACGGCTTCCAGAAGGAGATCCGCGCGCGCATGCTGGGCGCCTCGCCTCATCTGGAGGTGGTCGCGGATGGCGGGCGTATGAATGACTGGCAAATCACTCTGGACAAGGTCGCACAACATCCGCAAGTCGCGGCCGCCGCGCCTTATGTCGCCGGACAGGGCATGTTGTCGTTCGGGCAAAGCGTGCAGGGCGTGATGGTGCGCGGTATCGATCCGGCGCGCGAAACCGCGATCACCGAGCTTGCCAACAAGATCAAACAGGGCGCACTGGGCGATCTGCGCAGCGGCGAATTCGGCATCGTGCTCGGCACCGACCTGGCGCGCGCGCTGGGTGTTCATCTCGGCGAAAAGATCCTGCTGATCACCCCGCAAGGACAGATCACTCCGATGGGGATGGTCCCGCGCCTCAAGCAATTCCGCGTCGTCGGCATCTTCGAGATCGGCATGGCGCCCTATGACAACAACCTTGCACTGATCAACATCGGTGATGCGCAAAAATTGCTGCAACTCGGTGATGCGGTGACCGGCATCAGCGCCAAACTGCACGACATCGATCACGCGCCGCGTGTGGCGGCAGAGCTGCAAAGCAAGTTGCCGAATGACCTGTTCGCCAACGACTGGACACACCAGAACAGCAATTACTTCCGCGCGGTGGAAATGGAAAAAAAGATGATGTTCATCATCCTGTCGCTGATCGTCGCGGTGGCCGCGTTCAACATCGTCTCGACGCTGGTGATGGCGGTCACCGACAAGCAGGCCGACATCGCCATATTGCGCACGCTGGGCGCATCGCCGCGCAGCATCATGAAGATATTCATCGTGCAGGGCGTGGTGATCGGCGTGATCGGCACGCTGCTCGGCAGCGTCGGCGGGATCGCGCTGGCGCTCAACCTGGATGTGGTCGTGCCGTTCATCGAGCAACTGTTCAGGGTGCAGTTCCTCGCCAAGGACGTGTATTACATCAGCGAACTGCCCTCCGATCTGCGCTACACGGAAGTGATGCTGGTGGCGGGCATGTCTTTCCTGATCTGTTTGCTGGCAACGCTGTATCCGAGTTACCGGGCATCGCAAACGCAACCGGCGGAGGCGCTGCGCTATGAATAAGAAGCAGGATGCGGGATACGGGATACAGAATGCAGGATCAAGGATGCGGGATGCGGGGCCGGTGATTTCCTGCAGCGATCTGACCAAGACCTTCACCATCGGCAAGCTGGAAGTGCCGGTACTCAAGGGCGTCAACCTTGAAGTGCAGCGCGGCGAGCGCATCGCCATCGTCGGCGCATCGGGTTCCGGCAAGAGCACCCTGCTACACCTGCTCGGCGGACTGGATGGGGTCAGCAGCGGCAGCGTGCAGATACTCGGCCAGGAGATGCAGCAATTGAACGAGACGCAGCGCGGCGAGATGCGCAACCGCTCGCTCGGCTTCGTGTACCAGTTCCACCATCTGCTGCCGGAATTCACCGCACTGGAGAATGTCGCGATGCCGCTGCTGATACGCGGCATGAAACGCGCCGAGGCCGCGCCGCTTGCCGCCGCGATGCTGGAACAGGTCGGGCTGGCACAGCGCCTGGACCATCATCCCTCGGAACTGTCCGGCGGCGAACGCCAGCGCGTCGCGGTGGCGCGCGCACTGGTCACCGAACCGGCCTGCGTGCTGGCCGACGAACCCACCGGCAACCTCGACCGCAGCAGTGCCCAGGCACTATTCGACCTGATGCAGCGGCTCAACGAGCAGATGCACACCAGCTTCATCGTGGTGACGCACGACCTCGAACTGGCGGGACGCATGCAGCGCCGTTTGCGACTGGTGGATGGTGTGTTGCAGAATGAAGCGGGCTAAACAACAGCTGCGCTCGCCGCGCAATCCGCTGGTCGCCGTCGTGTTGTTCAAACGATCCGGTGCACACGGCAAAACCATCAAGGCACAGCGACGCGAAGACAAAGTGGCAACCAAGCGCAAACTCGGCCAGAGCGAAGATTAGACAAGTCATCGTGCGCGGCCTTGGCTACTGGCGAGTAATGAATGCAACCCATCGACAGTTGCCAGACAATCCTGTTGTTACGCTACCCTGAACCGGACGCTCGTTACCTTCCGCTACTGGCGCAAGCCCGCTATCAGAAAATCAAAAAGCCCTCCGCCTCTGTCTCGCACGCCACCTAAGCACCACCGATATACGCCACGCAACGCGCACAGCAAAATATCCGGTGATCGCCAGACCCGCGGCGAGCAACGGCAAGCCGATCAGGATAGGTTCACCCAGCAGCACCAGCCAGTCCCATAATTCGCCCATCCAGCCCTGCCAGTGCATTTCCGGGAATGACAGTTTTGCTGTCGCCACACCGCTGTGCGAACCGCTCACCCACGCACCGAGTTCATAAGCCAGCAGATACAGCGGCAGGATGGTGAACGGGTTGGTGTAAAAAGTGGTGAAAGCCGCCACCGGCAGATTGACGCGGAACAGTACCGCCAGCAATGCGGCGAAGATCATCTGCAGCGGGCCGGGGATCAGTCCGCAAAACAATCCGACTGCCACCCCGCCTGCCACCGAGCGGCGATGCAGATGCCACAAGTTGGGATAATGCAACCAGCTACCGAACGGTTTGATCCAGCGCTGGTTTTTCACCGTTTCGTGGTGCGGCAGGAATTTGCGGAAGAATTTGCGCATGCGGGTATTCTAAAGGAATAAGGGCATTCTGGTTCCTCGGCTTCGAGTAGGGGCCGGTTATGCGCTCCCCATATCAAAACTACTCTGCTCCGCAGTGCAGCAGCAATGTATTTATCTGTAGTTACTTTGCCTTTGCGCTAATCTATGCGCATGGTTCTTTTCACCCTCTTCTTCAGTTTCGGCGTGTGGCTGCTGCAACAGCAGGCAGCGCTGCCCGACTTTGGCTGGGCATGGCTGCTGCCGGGTATTCCGCTCGCACTACTGATCCCGTCGAAGCCGCTGATTCTGCGCCTTGCACGCGCCTTGCTGCTCGCCGCCTTCGCCTTCGGCCTCGGCTTCTATCACGCCGCATGGCAAGCCGAACAGCGCCTCGCCGTCAGCCTGCCGGATGAATGGCAGGGGCGCGACATCGAGGTGATCGGCGTGGTCGCCGAGCTGCCGCGCAGCCATGAGCACGGCCAGCGCTTCAGCTTCGCGGTGGAACAGATACTTACCCCGCAGGCCAGCGTGCCGCAGCATATCTATCTCGGCACCTATTATGAAAAACTTTTATCCCAGCACCGGTTAGACAGGGAGGAAAAACCTCTGGCGCTAAAGGCAGGAGAACGCTGGCAACTCACGCTGCGCCTCAAACAGCCGCATGGCAGCAGCAACCCGCACGGTTTCGATTTTGAAGCGTGGGCGCTGGAGAACGATCTCCGCGCAGTCGGTTATGTGCACAATAAAGGTAACAATATCCGCCTCGACGCGCTGGCCGACGGCCTGTCCTACCGCATCGAGTCGTGGCGCGAAGCGGTGCGCGACAAGTTCAACGCCACGCTGGGCGGCGAACCTTATGTCGGCGTGTTGAGCGCACTGGCCATCGGTGACCAGAGCAGCATCCCGGCTTACCAGTGGCAGGTGTTCACGCGCACCGGCGTGAATCACCTGATGAGCATCTCCGGCCTGCATATCACCATGCTCGCCAGCCTGGGCTTCGCCCTGACCTACTGGCTGTGGCGGCGCAGCGTGCGGCTTACTTTGTTGCTGCCCGCGCGCAAGGCCGCTGCGCTGGCCGCATTGCTGGTGGCGCTGGGCTACGCGCTGCTGTCCGGTTTCGCCGTGCCGGCGCAGCGCACCGTGTATATGGTCGGTGCAGTCGCCGCCGCACTGTGGCTGAACCGCAATTTTTCGCTCGGGCAGATACTCGGTATCGCGCTGCTCGGGGTGTTGTTTCCCGACCCGTGGGCGGTCATCTCGCCCGGTTTCTGGCTGTCGTTCGGCGCGGTGGCACTGATCCTGTACGTGTCGGCATACCGCATCGATACCAGGCGCGGGTCGATGGAATCCGCCACGGCATCCGGATACGCCCCGGTCGGACGCAGCCATTGGCTGGGCGAATACGCCAACGTGCAATGGGCAATGACCATCGGCCTGGTCCCGATGCTGCTGGGTCTGTTCCAGCAAGTCTCGCTGGTGTCGCCGATCGCCAACGCACTGGCGATCCCGCTGATCAGCCTGATCGTCGTACCGCTCGCGCTGCTCGGCGCAGTGCTGCCGTTGGACGCGCCACTGTGGTTGGCGCACGGCGTGATGAGTTGGGTGATGGTGTTGCTGGAATGGTTGAACTCCTTGCCGCAAGCGGTGTGGACGCAGCATGCTCCGCCCGCGTGGAGTGTCGTGGCCGGTATGCTGGGCGTGCTGCTGATACTGCTGCCGCGCGGGTTTCCGGCACGCTGGCTGGGTTTTTTGTTGCTGCTGCCGATGTTCTTCAACACGCCGGAGCCGCCCGCGCCCGACACGCTGCGCCTGATCATCTTCGATGTCGGACAAGGTCTGGCGGTCGCCGCGCAAACCCGGCATCACACGCTGCTCTATGACGCCGGACCGGATTTCAGCGCTGACGCGGACAGCGGCAACCGCATTTTGATCCCGGCTCTGCGCGCTTTGGGCATCAATCAACTGGATGGATTGATACTCACGCACGACGACAGCGATCACACCGGCGGCGCGGCCTCGGTGATGCAGGGCATGCCTATAGCCTGGCTGTCGTCCTCACTATCGGATGGACACCCGTTGACGCTGCTGCCAGCCGAAAAGCAACGCTGCATGGACGGGCAATCGTGGCAATGGGACGGAGTAGGTTTTGAGATACTGCATCCCGATGCGGCCAACTACGCCGCAGCAAATATCCGCGACAACAACCGGGGATGTGTGCTGCGCATCAGCACCGGCAACCGGCACATCCTGTTGACTGGGGATATTGAAAAGGAATCTGAACAACGACTGCTCAAGGAACATGCCGGTGAACTGCCTGCCGTGCTGCTGGTCGTGCCGCATCACGGCAGCAAGACCTCATCCACGGATGAATTCGTCCGCGCCGTGTCGCCGGATTACGCGGTGTTCACCGTCGGCTACCGCAACCGCTTCGGCCATCCGAAGCAGGAGGTCGTGCAACGCTACGCCGACAACGGCGCGCAACTGTTGCGCTCGGATCAGGACGGCGCGATCCAGGTCGAGATGAATGCACAGGGCTTGCAGGTGGAGCGTTACCGCAAGACGCATCGCCGCTATTGGACACATACACCGCAACACCAGGAAAGTGCCATAAATGAGCCTGCAGAACAGAGTCTTCCCCTTGGATTGATACCGTCCCTTAAATAGGGGCTCTGCCTGACTCCGAGATAGTTTTTCACTTGTTCTTTCGTGATAACTCATGAAGATGTCGGAGTACTCTGGGTCTGTGAGAGCGGCCTTTATTCTTGTTGAAAGAAACTGTTTCAGCAAGCGGTTAACCGGCTGTTACCAGTTCTAGCAGTGCGAATCCTGTTGGCCATCGCCGTCATCATCCTTGTTGCCAGACGTTGCGGGATTGCAATCTTCGTCAACATTATGCATGTCGCAGATTTCGGTTTTACCGGGATAGCGTCCGGCATCATGATCATCGCAATCGTCAGCGCAAGTTGTAACGCCATCGCCATCTTCATCAAAGCAAATCGGGCCGCAGCTATCTTCCATTTCCCTGCATTCTCGCCCTGCACTACAGCTTATTCGCGATCCATGCACGCAACCTCGTGCATCCGCACCAGCATAACCGGGTGAGCATAGTTCGATGCCGTTGCAATATAAACCGTCGTTACATTCAGCGTTAGTTCTGCAAACTGCGGCTTGGGCCAGCAAGGGTAAGGTTATTGCCAGCATGACAGTGAAGCGGATTGCATGTCGGATGTAAATGTACATGATTGTGATTTCCTCTATTAAATGCAGCCGCGCCAGAGATCGGCATTGTTGTCGTCGCAGTCGTTGCCGAGTTCTACCAGCCATGGCGCGGTACCGGCTTCAGCTTGCGTGGCGTTTTCTGAAATATCAATCTGGCAAACGTTCACGCGCTGTGCCGCGCTGCCATGGCCGTCGCCATCGGCATCAAGATAACGCGGCAAGGTTACGCCTTCGTCAATGAGGCCATCGCAGTCATTATCGACGCGATCGCAAACTTCTGTGGCACCGGTATGCACATCCGCGCGACTGTCATCGCAGTCCCGCCCCTGTGAAGTGTTATGCCCAAAGCTGCGAGCCTCGGCTTCCCTTTGAGCAGCAAAGCGTCGAGCTTCAGCTTCTGCTGCTACTCGCCTGCGTTCCACTTCAAGCTTCAGGCTGGTGAAACGCTCGGCACGAATTCCAAACTGGCGTGTCAGGGCCGGATTGATGGGGGTCAGTGACCGCCCCCCCGGGCTGTTGATGGCCGGCGATCCCGGTCCCGGTGATGTTGCACCCGCGATACCTCCCCTCGGAGCCGGTGCCGTCATGGATGGTGATGTGGCGGGTGATGGCGTTGCCTGTTTTGGCCCCGGCATGACTGTCATGCCGGGAGCCTTCATCGAAACGGGTGGTGTTGCCGGCGTCAGACCAAATGCAGGCGACTTGAGAGCCGGTGCTGTAGCAGGTGATGGCATTGCCGATTTTAGCCCCGGCATAACTGTCATGCCGGGAGCCTTCATCGAAGCGGGTGGCGTCGCCGGCGTCAAACCAAATGCAGGTAACTTGAGAGTTGACCCTGGCGCAGCAGGCGGTGTTGGAAAACCTGTCGCTGGTGTTTTGAGAACAGGCGCTGGCGCTACGCCGCTGGCTGCAGTCAAGGGTCGCACAGCAAAAGGCTTGGCAGGTGATGCAGGCAATACTTTTTTGGTTAAAGGTGCGTTGGGATCAAGAGCCAATGCCGGGGTGCCGGCCTGCAGCAGTGCCCAGGCAACAATTAATTGGTGATATTTCATATTGTCGGCTCCCTGCGTTGAATTTGCTTGCAAGCTTACTGGTTTATTGATGCCAATGGGTCTGGACTCATGTAAATTCGGTTCAAATTAACTGTGCAACTGTCGTAAATAAAGTTTTACCCGCCAAAAAAACCGGGGCCATTTGGACCCGGTTTTCGTTTGGTTTAAGGACGTTCAGGTGTGCCACCGGGGACGGGTTGTGTAAGCTGACCTACGCCACCACCGGGAGCACGCCCGCCACCGGCCCGTGAAACATCAGGATTGGTCACCGGGTTAGTGCCCATATTCCGTCTGCCCCCACTGCTGTTACTGCCACCGCTTTCGCCACGCCCAGGGTTAACTATGCTGCCACCAACCTGGCCTCTGGGTCGTGAGCCACCGCCAGAGCTGCCCGTGCCGTTCTCATTGGGTGTGCCCGTCGTGTTTTTGTCTGGTTTGCCGCCCGGTTCCTTATCAGGCTTATCTTTAGGTTCTGGCTTGTTGTCTTTGCCGCCAGCAGGCTTGGTAGTGTCACCCTTGGGTTCAGGTTTGCTGCCACCACTAGCTTCAGGTTTGGGTTTGTTATCGCCACCGCCCGTAGCCCCAGGTTTGGTTGCGCCGCCTTTAGGGTCTTTGGCACCGCTATCAACCGGTGCACCAAGTATTCCACCGCCCGGTTTTTTATCGCCTTTATCGGTACCGCCTGTAACAATTTGGGGCGGACCCATAGAAAAACCGCCTGACTTTTTGTCCCCGCCAGTGCTATCAGGGCCGGCAGAAGGGGGGCCCATGGAGAAGCCACCCGATTGACTCCCACCGCTTCTCCTGTTGCTGTCGCCACCCTGACCGGGGATACCGAAGCCACCAGAACCTCCGGAACCGCCGCTTTCCATGGTTTCACCCCCGTTTCGGCCGGGTCTGCCACCGCCCCTATTGTCGTTCCCACCATTCTGGCCGGGGCTGATAAAGCCACCGCCACCGCCTTGTCTATTGTGGTCACCCCCCTGTCCGGGCATGCTTATGCCACCACCGCCTTGTCTGTTGCTGTCACCACTCCGACCGGGCATGCCTACACCACCCGCGCTTGCTCTGCCGCCCTGTTGACCACCCATGCCTGGGGCGGGCATTTCGACCCTGCCCGGCACATTGCCAAGTCGACTACCAATTTGGTTACCGCCGGCCTTATTGATACCTGGTTTACCCATTCCCTGGTTGGCACCCGACATTTGACCCATGCCGGATTTGCCGATGGCCGGGGGAGTCATGCCAACCGAGCCGGGAGTCTGGATTGCTGCAGGTTTCTTTGTGCCGGAAGGGGGCGGCTGAACGTTAGTGCTCTGTACAGCTTTTGATGGTTTGACAGTGATGACAGGTTTGAGTCCGTCTGCCGCGAACGATGCCGCATTGACAACCAGCAAACTTCCGCACAGAGACAGCCCCAGTACTAGTAAATGCTGGTTACGCATGATCACTCCTTTCATTGCTGCACACTTGAATCCGGCAAATCCACCCTCACGGCGATTCTGCCTTAACCAGATAAACAAAAAAAGCAAAATACTTGGTCAGTCTACGCTAGAATCGTGACGGACGACTCATTGATAAAAATAATTTGAGTTCATTCATCTGCCGTTTCGACATGAGCAACGCCTCACCGATAGGGGGAAAATATGAGGGGTATTTCTGTGCTGGCCCGGATCTCGCTGGTTGCTGCAATGGGGACAAGCTCATTGTTCGCCTACGGAATGGAATCTGATGAACGCATCCTTGTGGCTGAAAATTCCCAGGTACTTAGTCAATGGGAAGGAGCGGGGGGACAAGCACCACAGATCGTCCCGGAACCGGACGGTGGTACCCGGATCGAATGGCACGGCGGTATCGCCTGGGACAAGTATGTCAACAAGAGTACCGGTGGCGACACCCTCACGCCACAGCGTAGCGGCAGCTTCTATGTGGCGCAGGTAACGAGTGATTTGCGGGGAACCGGAGCGGGCGGGGATATGAGTTATTTTCAATTTTCCGGGACTCATTCGAATGATCGGGCGGTACTTAGCAACCCGTCGCAAGTTGGCGTTTTCCGTATTGGGCGGGTCGGACAAGCCTATAAATTCGAGGCCGGTGATGTCATAGCCAATTTTTCCACGCTGGGCGCCAATACCCCGATGCGTGGCCTTTACGGCGAAGGTTATCTTGGGAAAGTCTACGTGGGCGCCAGCGCGGGTGTGATTTCGGAAAGTTGGGAAGCATTGGCCGACACTGCACCCCGTACCAGCTACTTGCGAAATGCCTACGCGGCAAAGATCGATCTTCCCGTCGGTGAAACAACACATTTTTTTGTGACCAACCAGGGATACTCGGACGATGCAAGCTCCGGAACCCCGGGAACTGTCGCCGGAGGAACGATTGCCCTGGCCGATGCAAACGGACGTAATACGACCCTTGGGTTCAGCCATCAGCAAGGACAGTTCAGCCTTCAAGGCGAGGTGGGCACCGGTAATTGGCAGGAAGCCGGGCAACAGAGCTACAGCGACCACGCGGTTGTGCTGGACGGGGGTTATCAGCTGAGCACCGTCACACTGCGGGCTGGACACCACGATATCGGCACGTACTACACTTCCATTTCTGCGCTGGGTGGTGCCGGGGTGAATGAAAACTACGTCAATGCCTCATGGCCCGCCAAATCATGGCTGGCGCTTAACATCGATTTGCGGAATTCTGAAAACAAACTGGCGGCACCGCCCTCGCCCGCCACCACGCCGGGATCTACGGTCCCACCGGCCAACACGACGGGCAACTCATCCAAAACGGACAGCGGATCGCTAAACGCGAATATCAATATCGAGGCGGTACCGGGCCTGAGTTCCAACCTGGTTTATATGGAAACCCACGGGGAAAATTCAGATGGTGGTGGAAATTCCAGCAAGAACCATGGCGCCGGTCTCAATTATTTATACCAAAGCTGGAATGGCAGTGTGAATTTCCAGCAGTCGATAATAACCAACACTGGAACGACTGCTTCCAATGGCACCACCGATACATGGAACTATCTGGTTGGCAAAACCTGGAGCGATGGGGATCAGGACACCGCACCTTCCTGGAATCTTAATCTTAATCTGGGATTTGAAACGGCTAACCAAGCATTGGATTCGGGAGCCGTCACCAAAGGGGAGAAGGCCCTGGTCAACCTGACCGCCCAACACTTCAAGTGGGGTAACCTGACAGCCGCTTACGGATATAACACCATTACGAGTCCGCTTGATGGCTCCAAAAGCAGACAACGCCAATATCAGATCGAGACAGCGCATTCTTTTGCCAAGCAGAACCGGGCCGGGATCAAGTTCTACTGGCAGCATAGCGACAGCTTCACAGGCGCGGCTTTTGGATATACCGAACAAAAGCTCGGCTTTCAGTTGAGCTACGCACTTTAGTCCCCAGGCAAGGAGTATCAAAATGTTGACACGTTTTCCTACGCTCACGATGGCCGCTTTGCTGCTTGCCACCTCCATCCCGATTGCCGCAGCCGAACCGGGCACCGCAAACAAGAGTGCGGAGTCCGCAGTAAAAGAAGAGAAACTGGTTGCCGGCTTTGCCGAAGGAGAAAAAGCATGGGCGGCTTTTGACAAGTTGATTCGCGCCTATGAGACAGGCGACGTGGTACAACTGCAAAGTTCCCTTGACCCAAGCATGATCGGGTATCAACGCCTGTTGGACGGGGCGCGCCGTGACGCCAACGCCTTAAAGCAACTCCGCATCCATTTGTTCAACTCGCGCGTAATGGCGGGCCCGGACGTAGCCGTAATTGAAACAAACTGGGAAAAACGCTTTCTCGGTGTTTCAGATTTGCAGGCGGGGAAACATTCCGGACGAAGCATGGTTTTGATGCATCTGGACAACAACGGATGGAAGTTTGCCGCGATCTCCGGAGACAATCTGTTTGCAGGCGAGAGTGGTAGCCTGGCCTCGCTCAGTTTCAGCAAGGCAAGTGCCCAAATTTCTTTTGGCGGTTTCTTGACGGCCACGGCAGAGGTGCTGGATCCGGATATGGCCGGCAAGGGGTCGATCCAGGTTGAATTCCTCGTTGCCAACGGTGATCGCGCGGTGTTCATATTCACTGAAACCTCCCCGGGAAAATTCGTCAGGGCCAGTTTCCCGGCTGGTAATAAGCCCATTACACTCAATGATCAGGAGCTTGACTTCACCGGCAGCCCCGCCAGTCTGCCAATCACGCTAACAATGCGATACCTCGATCAAAACCCCGGGGATGGCCGGCCGCCATCCATCTTAAGCAAGACCATTCCGGTTACGCCGTAGTCGACAGCGGACGCAGACATTCGCCCCGGAGGCGCGGACATCGGGGATACCTTGTTCGTGCGGTTGAATTTCCCAACCCTCTGCTGATGGAAAAGTGAGCGACGCCCGCTTTTGTGGACGGCAAGTTGATGTCACTTTATCAACTTGCATGGTGAGTCCATGAAACGCATCCAGTGCCGTATTTTTACGGCTTACAAAAGTTGCACTTCCGTAAAACAATCAGGTTGTTCTCGGAGCAAGGTCTGACGCTGGCGGAAGCCGTCAGAAAGTTGGACTTTGCCGCTACTGGACGCATTCGCCAATACCCGGGATGAAAACGCCATAGGCAAGCCGAATAGCGACTTTCACCGGTTGACCTGACCGATGAATACTGGAACACTGCGCACCAGTCACCATGTTTACAACGTTATACGCGCAAGGGGAACACCCATGAAAATATTCGCGATGCTGGCCCTGCTGTTGATGCCTGTTGCAGGCATGGCCGAGGAACAGGGCACCACTGGTCTCACGGCACATAACATCAACGACAACAGGACGTCTCTCAACCTGACCCCCAGAATGAAGCACCGGCTGCTGTCCAATATGCGGCTTCAACTGGTGGCGACCCAGACTATCATCGGCCAGCTTGCGGCTGAAAGATTCGCAAGGGCATCGACAACAGCCCGAACCAGGCTGGGGATGAACGACGAATTGAAGCAGATATATGACGCGGCCAACAATGAGGATCTCAACAAGCTGGCTCTGGATGCACAGGCAAGCGCGGAAGAATTGGCGAACACGCTGCAGACAAAAGACCTGAAAAAATCCCTGCTGGCATTGCGCAAAACGATGGGCTATTGCGTGCAGTGCCACAAGAAATTCCGGCAGTGATCAGACGATATATCCAGGAAGGCAGCACCATGAAACAAAGTTGGCCGATGATCATACTCAAGTTATCCGGACTGCTCTTGCTGACTCAAGCCTCCGTCAGCATGGCGGAGGAGCCAGCGCCTCCCACAGTCAAGGTGGGCGTGTATGCCAGGCACTTGGGCAGCAAGATCGTGTACCAGTATCGCGTGATCAACAATCTCCCGCAAACCATCGATGCCGTTTCGATCGGGCGCGACGGCATGCACGACGAGGATCCCAATAACGATGCCTTTGAGCTTTTCGAGTTGCCGTCTGGCTGGCACCCCAAATTGGGTATCCCCGCCTCAAGCTCCAACTCGCCTACAGGCTGGCACGTTTCCGTGAGTGATCCGGAAAAAGGTGACACGCACGCCATACTTTGGGAAGTCATCAATGAAAAGTCCCCCGCGCTGGCTGGCGGTCAAACCCTGGGCAAAATGAGCGTCGCCCTGGATCAGCCCGACACCAACTATCTGTCCGGTCATGCCATGATCCATTTTACCAACCGCTATCCGGCCACTATCACCGTTCCGCTCGAACAACTGGACACCGCCCCGCCCAGCCTGGCGGTGAACCTGATCCCGTGGACACTCCGCTCGCCGGACGGCAAGCACATGCCGGTCAATGCCATCTTCACGATCAAGGACGACGACTACGACCACCTGCCCGAGGTCAAACTCGAGTCCATCACCGCCAACGAACCGCTGGAGCCCGGCGACATCCGCGATGCGAGTTTTGGCATCGATGACCGGTACATAAAACTCCGCGCCCATCACAATGGCGTATCAGACCGGATCTACACCGTGATCTATTCGGCCACCGACGCATCCGGCAACCAGACCCTGGCCTCGGCCATCGTGACGGTGCCGCACGATCAGGAAGAAGATATAAAGCCCCATGACCAGAGGCAAGAGTAGCGTGCGCTATGCGCGCGCCACATCACTCCGGCTCTCTTGTCCTTCCCGCCCTGCAATAATCCCGACATGCCGCCCGTCCTCTACTCTTTCCGCCGTTGCCCGTATGCGATGCGCGCGCGCCTTGCGCTTCATGCGAGCGGCGTAGCGGTCGAATTGCGCGAAGTGGCATTGCGCAACAAGCCGGAAACCATGCTGGCAGCCTCCCCCAAGGGAAGTGTGCCGGTGCTGGTGTTGCCTGACGGGGATGTGATCGATGAAAGCTGGGAGATCATGCTCTGGGCGTTGCACCAGCACGACCACCATGGTTGGCTGGGGGAAAACGATGCCTGCGCCGATGCCGCGACCGCACTGATCATCGAGAACGACACAACCTTCAAGGACAATCTGGATCGCTACAAATACCCTGATCGCTACCCGGAACATGAACAGCTCCATTACCGCATCCAGGCGGAAGTATTGTTACGGCAACTGGAAGAGCGCTTGAGTGCGTCAGCCTGCTTGCTGGGCGATGCCCTGTCCATCGCGGATGCGGGTATCTTTCCGTTCATCCGCCAATTCGCCGAAGTGGACAAAAACTGGTTCGCGCAAGCGCCCTATCCATCCCTGCAACACTGGCTGAAAAACATTTCGGGCTCGGCGCGATTTGCCGCGGTGATGAAAAAATATCCGCCATGGCAGCCGGGTGATATACCCATCATCATGACCGGCGAAGAGGCAAGTCCGTGCTGAATTTATTCATCTCCACCCTCGTGTTCTTCGTCGCCGCCTGGTATCTCAACCGTTACCTCGATGAGCAGGGTATCCCCAAGGGCATGACGCGCGGCGTGCTGGTGTTCACACTCGCCGCCCTGGTGTCATGGGGTGCCGGCGCTTTGGTGGATTGGGCGCAAGTCAAGATCGAGGGCCCACAGACAACGCCGCGGGCATCGGAAGATTGTCCCGGATGTTGAAATCAACCGGTCAGGCACAACCGTGAATCGCCCGAATCCCGTTACGCGCAGCCTGTCCCCAGCCTGACGAAGGTCTAGGGGAGTTTCCTGGCCACACGAAAACCGTTGATGCTGCCGCGGAACGCAGGCCCGTACCTGACGCGTTTTGCCGCGCGCACAAAACGTGGCGCGTTGTTCCACGACCCGCCACGAAGCATGAACTTCGGACTATCCCCTTGCCAGGCACTGCCGTCAGTCGGGGCGCCATTGTAATTGTCATGATATTTGTCTTCCGTCCATTCCCACAGGTTCCCCAGCATGTCATTCAGTCCGAATGCATTGGCCTTGAAGCGGCCCACCGGAGCGGTATAGGCATAACCATCCGTACAGTTATGTGCCGACCAGGATGGTGCGCCCTTAATCTGCTTTTGTGCTGTCTTGTCCGCACCATTCGCATATCTGCAAGCCAGGTCGGGATTGTCCCCCCAGTAGCGTGCGGTGCGGGTTTTGCCACGGGCGGCGTATTCCCACTCGGCCTCTGTCGGCAGGCGGTATCGTTTGCCGGTCTTGCGCGACAACCATTTCGTATAGGCTGTAGCATCGTTCCAGCTGATGCAGGCGACAGGGTGTTTGTCTTCTTGCGGGTAGCCGGGTTTGAGCCAGTTGCCACGGTGCTCGCTATATTTGCCTTCATCCAAAGTCCAGCATTTGTCACCGGTGTCGTAACGGGTTGCTTTCACGAATGCCGCAAACTGGCCACGGGTGATCTCGGTCTTGCCCAGAGCGAAGCTGGCAATCTTGACCCGATGCACAGGACCTTCGTCGTCATCCCGATGATCCTCGGAATCGGGCGAGCCCATGTCCAGTCTCCCCGCAGGGATGACCACCATCTGTGGACAGCCTCGACAGTCGCGGAATATCTTGCCGGCTTTGAGTGCTTGTGCGGCCCGGGATGGGCCCGCTGATTTGCCCTGCTCGGCGGCATGCGCCTGGGCAGACATCCACACCAAACAGAATGTGGCGATGATGGGACCGAATTGATTGCGCATCGGGGTTTGTCTCATTTTCAACGGATCAGTTGATTGAACACTTTTCGCCCATGAAATACGGGAGGTAATACATATACCAAGCTGAAGCCTAGCAGCAAAAACTACCGGCTGCCACAGGTAAATAATATCCGGGCGCCGCGTCAGCAACACTCCGGATTTCGTTTGCAGGATGGCAGGCTGGACACGGCGATTCGCCCGCAAAACGGATTTTTTCTCAGCGAGACAAACCGGGGAATAACTCCAGCATCCCATCCGCCATGAATTGCACCGCCATGGCAGCAAGTATCAAGCCCATCACCCGGGTGGCGATGTTGAGGCCGCCCGTGCCCAGGCGCTCGCCGATAGGCTCGGCCAGCCGCAATACCAGCCAGACGATCGCCGCCACGCCGACGATCCCCAGGCTGAACACGAGCTTGTCCGTAAAGCCGCCGGCCTGGTGCGCATCAACGATGGTCAGGCTGATCGTCCCCGGCCCGGCCAGCAGCGGGATCGCCAGGGGTACCACGGCGATGTCGTTCTTGGCTTCCGCCTCAACCTGCTCCGCGTCGGTGTGCCGCGCCGGGCTGGTTCTGGCATCGAACATCGCAATGGCGATGATCAGCACCAGCAACCCGCCGCCGATGCGGAACGCCGGAATGCCGATACCGAAGAACGACAGCAACGCATCGCCCACCCAGACTGCAAGCGTGAGGATCACCGCGACAGCGACAGCAGCCTTGAGCGCGGTGCGGTGCATCTCTTCCGGGCGGCGATCGCCCATCAGGCTGAGGTAGATGGGTATGACTCCGAGCGGATTCAGAATGGCAAAAATACCGATGAGATATTTGACCTGTTCTGCCCAAACGGGGAATTGCGACATGATTTATCTACCTGGCCTCTTCGATCATTTTTTTGGTCTTGGCCTCGACCTCTTGCGCCACTTTGGCCAGCGTTGCATCCCTCGACAACGCGGCAAGCATCGGAACCGGTTCGATCATTCCGATTTTGGTCTTGCCCTGCTCGGTGTATACCGAGATGCGGCACGGCAGCGCCATGTTAAGGCGCATGTCGGTGGAAAGCACCCTGCCGGCCTGACCCGGATTGCATACCTCGAAGACTTTGCAATTCTCGGCGAAGGCGATACCTTTGCCGCGCAGTGTGTTGCCCAGATCATGGATATGCAGCACGCCGAACTCATTGCGCTTGACTGCCGCTTCGAGGTCGGTCGCGGCCTGGTCGAATGATTTGTTGCTTTCTACGATGTAATACATGGCTATCTCCTTGTTGTTTCGATGATGCTGACATTGCTCAAGTCAGCGGCATGAACTGTAAACGCGATTGTACAGCTTGCCATCGAATCCATATGTGCTAACCTGACTGCCATGAAAAATCTATCCCATCATCTCGCTGCGCTCGCGATCACCGCATGGGTCGGCGGCCTGTGGGCGACAGGCTATCTTGCCGTGCCGGTGCTGTTCTACGCGCAGCCAGACAGGCAACTGGCCGGTGCGCTGGCCGGCGAGATGTTCGCCCTGGTGGGCTATCTCGGCATGGTGTGCGGCGTATATCTGCTGATCCATCGTATCAGCATGCTTGGCCGCGCGGCCTTGCGGCAGCGATTGTTCTGGGTGGTGGCGGCCATGTTGCTGCTCACGCTGGTATTGCACTATGGCATCCAGCCGATCATGGCCGATCTCAAGGAGCAGGCCTTGCCGCTTGATGTGATGCACAGCGAGTTGGCCGGCCGTTTCAAAATGCTGCATCGCATATCAGGCACCATCTACCTGTTACAAAGTCTGCTCGGCGCATTCCTGGTCATCAAGACATATCGCGCGTGATTGCCCCGCACCAACAAAAAGAGCCGCTGTCGCGGCTCTTTTTGATTCCTGCAGCGAGATCTAAGCCAAAGCCTTGATGATGTCCTCGACCACTTTTTTCGCATCGCCGAACACCATCATGGTCTTGTCCAGGTAGAACAAGTCGTTGTCCAGACCGGCATAACCGGTCGCCATGCTGCGCTTGACCACCAGCACAGTGCGCGCCTTGTGAGCTTCCAGGATCGGCATGCCGTAGATCGGGCTGGCCTTGTCGTTCTTGGCCGCCGGGTTCACCACGTCATTGGCACCGATCACCAGCACCACATCCGTGTCGGCGAACTCGTTGTTGATCTCGTCCATTTCCACCACCTGGTCGTAAGGCACTTCCGCTTCGGCCAGCAGCACGTTCATGTGTCCCGGCATGCGTCCCGCCACCGGATGGATGGCATAACGCACATTGACACCCTTTGCGCTGAGCGCATTGGACATCTCCTTGATGGCGTGCTGTGCCCGCGCCACGGCCAGACCGTAACCCGGCACGATGATCACTGAAGAAGCGTTGCCCATCAGGAACGCGGCATCGTCGGCGCTGCCGCTGCGATAGGTCTTCTGCACGCCATCGCCGCTATCAGCCGCCGCACCCTCACCCCCGCCGAAGCCGCCGAGTATCACGCTCAGGAAGGCGCGGTTCATCGCCTTGCACATGATGTAAGACAGGATCGCACCGGAACTGCCCACCAGCGAACCGGCAATGATCAGCATGTTGTTGTTCAGCGTGAAGCCGATACCCGCCGCAGCCCAGCCGGAGTAGGAGTTCAGCATCGAGATCACCACCGGCATGTCCGCCCCGCCGATCGGCACGATCAGCAATACGCCGAGCAGCAGCGCGATGGTGGTCATGACCAGGAACGGTGTCCAGCCCGGCTGGATGAAGAATGCGACGCCGAAGCCGACCATCACAATACCCAGCCCCAGGTTCACCCAATGTTGTCCGGCGAAACGGATCGGCTTGCCCGACATTCTGCCGGACAGTTTCAGGAAGGCGATGATGGAACCGGTGAAGGTGATCGCACCCACGAAGGTGCCGATGAACAGCTCGATGCGGTTGCTGGAATGCAACATCTCACCAGGCAGGGCGATGCCGTAAGCGACCGGATTGTTGAAGGCGGACATGGCGACCAGCACTGCGGCCAGACCGACCAGCGAGTGCATCGCGGCCACCAGTTCCGGCATCGCGGTCATCTGGATGCGCTGGGCGATGATCGCGCCTACCGTTCCGCCGATGGCGAGCGCGATCAGGATATACATCACGTTGTGAGTGATGGTGAGCGTGGTCAGTACGGCGATGGCCATACCGATCATGCCGAATTGATTTCCGCGCCGCGAGGTCGCCGGAGAGCTCAGTCCCTTCAGCGTCAGAATGAACAGGACTGCAGCGACGAGATAGGCAAGTGCAACAAAATTGGCTGGCATTTTTTATTCCTTAATTTGCTATTTTTCAGAGAAGGGGGAAGAGAGAAGGGATAAGGGTAAAACCATCTCTCCGAAGCCTGGCACTCAGGTTTTTTCCCTTCACCCTCCCCCTTTTACCCTTCTCTTAAGGCTTACTTGGCCTTCTTCTTGAACATGTCCAGCATGCGCTTGGTGACCAGAAAGCCGCCGAACACGTTGACCGCTGCCAGCGTCACTGCCACCAGACCCAGCACGGTACCCACGTCCATCTCTTGCGGGCCCGCCGCCAGCATCGCGCCGACGATGATGATGCCTGACACCGCATTGGTCACTGCCATCAGCGGCGTGTGCAGCGCGGGGGTGACGTTCCACACCACGTGGTAACCGACGAATATCGCCAGCACGAACACGGTGAGATTCAATACAACAGGATCGACTCCGCTCATAAACTACTCCTTAGTAAATTCAGTGAAAGGTGAAACGTGAAATGTGAAACGTAGAAACGGCTTTTTCCACTTCACGTTTCACTTTTCACATTTCACGTCTTTCCAACCACCGCGCCGTCGATCGCGATCAGCGATCCGGCGATGATGTCGTCTTCCCGGTTGATGTTGATAGCGCCGCCGTCCTTGGGGTCGCACAACAGATTGATGAAGTTGAGCAGGTTGCGCGCATACAAGGCCGACGCATCCGCGGCGACAGAACCCGCCAGATTGGGATCCCCCACCAGCGTCACCCCGTGCTTGACCACGGTCTTGTTCAGCTCGGTCAGCGGACAGTTGCCGCCGGCTTCCGCCGCCAGGTCCACGATGACCGAACCGGGCTTCATGGCCTTGACCATCTCTTCAGTGACCAGCACGGGAGCAGGTCTGCCTGGAATCAGGGCAGTCGTGATGACGATATCAGCCAACGCCACGCGCTTGGCCACTTCTGCCTTCTGGCGTTCCATCCAACTCGGCGGCATCGGTTTGGCATAGCCACCGACGCCTTGAGCAGCTTCACGTTCTTCGTCGGTCTCATAGGGCACGTCGATGAACTTGGCTCCCAGCGACTCTACTTGCTCCTTCACAGCGGGACGCACATCCGAGGCTTCGATCACCGCACCCATACGCTTGGCGGTGGCGATCGCCTGCAAGCCCGCTACACCCACCCCGAGTACCACCACGCGCGCCGCTTTCACCGTCCCGGCGGCAGTCATCAGCATCGGCATGAAGCGCTTGTAAAGATTGGCGGCAACGATCACCGCCTTGTATCCGGCGATGTTGGCCTGCGAGGAAAGCACGTCCATGGCTTGCGCGCGCGAGGTGCGCGGAAGTTTTTCCATCGCGAAGGCTGCTATGCCTTGTTTGGCATAGGCCGCGACCTGGTCGGCCTGATGCGGAGCCAGCAGGCCGACCAGCACCGTGCCCTTGTTCATTCTGGAAAGTTCGTCTGCACTGGGGGCTTTGACCTTGAGCACGATCTCGGACTGGGCATAAATGTCTGCCGCATTCACCAACTTCGCACCGGCCGCCTGATACTCGGCATCGGGGATGCTGGCTCCGGCTCCGGCTTCGGTTTGCACCGACACTTGGTGTCCCGTCGCAAGCAATTTTTTCACCGTCTCCGGTGTCGCCGCGACGCGGGTTTCGCCTGCGCTTGTCTCTGCAGGAATGCCTATCCGCATGAATCTCTCCTCTTCTGAGGCACGTATGAATCATTTGCTACATACATACCAAACGCTGTTGAAATTTTGAAGTGGGCGATTATACCGATTCCCGCCCAACATAAAACCCCTCGATAGCCAATAGCCATCACCCTGATTTACATCACTCTGCGCCGCATGGAACACCAGACCTGCTCATGCTGCCCTGCTAACCTGCAAACAAATTATGCGTCCGCAAGCTTAAAGATAAGAACTGGCGAAGGCTCATTCCACCCCGGAGCAAAGCACAATCAGCAGATATCGGTCGATTTGCCGGTTTGCTTCCCCACAACCAGCCACGAACAAAATCCCGCCAGGGAGACATCCGCCACCGCGTTGCAAACATAAAATAAAAGTGGTTGAAAATGGAAAAAAGCTTGCTATAATCAAAGCGAAACTTGATATAACTTAAGAAATCGCATGAACAAATGGAATGTCGATTTATGAAAGGGGCGAGATGTCATTCGAATTGATCGAAAACAGTTTTGAAAATACTGTCGCTCCACTTGTCGTCATCATCGATGACGAATTCACCAGCCGGCTGATACTTGACAAGGTATTGCAAAGCGTCCAACAGAACATCATCGTAAAAACTTTTGCCGACCCCATCACCGCTCTGGCGTGGATCAGGGCCAATCAACCGGACCTGATCATCGTCGATTACATGATGAGCGGCATGACAGGACTGGAAGCGGTACAGCAGATGCGGCGGATATATTCCCTTGAAGGCGTGCCCATCGTGGTGGTCACCTCCCTGGAAGAACGCGACATCAAATACCAGGTGCTGGAATCCGGGGCAACCGACTTCATCACCAAGCCTATCGATCCTTATGAGTGCAGGGTCCGCTGCCGCAACATGCTGCATCTGCGCCTGCAGCAGAAGATCATTCTGCATCGCTCGCAATTCCTGGAACAGCGCATCGCCGATGCGACCAAACAGATACGCGCGCGCGAACATGAGACATTGTTCCGACTGGCAAAAGCCGGTGAATATCGCGACGAGGAAACCGGGAACCATATCGTACGCATGGCCAAGTATTCACGCCTGATCGCGGAGGGGTTGAACCTGGAAGCAGAGCGTTGCGACCTGATCGAGGTTGCCGCTCCGATGCATGATATCGGCAAGATCGGCATACCCGATCACATACTGCAGAAGCCGGGCAGACTGACCGCGGATGAGCTCGTCATCATGAGGACACATCCCCTGATCGGCTTCCAGATACTGCAGAACAGCCCGTCAAAATATCTGAGCATGGGAGCGGAGATCGCATTGTCGCATCATGAAAAATATGACGGCAGCGGCTACCCGCACGGCGCGCAAAGGGATGAAATACCGCTGGAAGCGCGCATCGTTGCCGTCGCGGATGTTTTCGATGCGCTTACCTCGCGCCGCCCGTACAAAGTCAGCTGGTCGAATGAAGCGGGATTGTCATACCTGACCGCCAACAGCGGCAAACATTTCGATCCCGACTGCGTGGATGCCTTTGTCGCGCAATTCAGCAAGGCCAGACTGATCCAACAGCAGATTCAGGACACCGCAGAATCCATTCCCGAACAATTGTCCATATGACCCAGGTGCTGGAAAATTTTTTCCGGCGGTT
>JBGSKJ010000147.1:0-3243 GCA_041741275.1 Gallionella sp. | reverse complement strand
CATGAAGGCCGAAGTGGTTGCATGGGAGCAAGACCGAAACAACAGCTTGAAAAAGATTAACTGGCAATTTACAACTTCGGATGCGCGGACCAAGCTGACGCGTCTTTATCCGAAATTATAATTGTTACATGGTACTAGCCATTCGACTAAGCCCGCAAGCGGGCAAGTCGCTGGTTATGTGCGGCTCCTTGCGCTTCACCCGCAAAACGAATTTCTAAAGGCTCCTAATGGGATGTTGAGTTATTTCGTAGGGTGCGCTTTGCGCACCATGGTGCGTAGAACGCACCCTACCTCATCCGGTAAACTGATTTAGGGCATACACCTGCCGTACTACCGGGCGAATTTCTTGCTGCGTGTGCCGATGTGTATCTCGCCGCGTTCGGCGGCCAGCGTGACCTGCTTTTGTCGCTCCAGTGCGGCGCTCAGTTTTTCCGGGGTGAGACTGTCATAGCAATGCGGGCAGGACACGCCCGCCTGATATTTGGGCGAAACCTGGTCTGCTGCACTGATGGGGCGCGAGCAGCCGTAGCAAAGTCCGTAATGTCCCGGCGCCAAGCCATGCCCCACCGCGACGCGCTGGTCGAACACGAAGCACTCTCCCTGCCACAGGCTTTGTTCTTCGGGCACGTTCTCCAGATATTTAAGTATCCCGCCCTGCAGGTGGTACACCTCGGGGAAACCCTGTTGCAGCATGTATGCGGACGCTTTCTCGCAGCGTATCCCGCCGGTGCAGAACATCGCGACGCGCGGTTGCCTGTCCGGGTCGAAGTTCTTTTTGACATAGTCGGGAAACTCGCGGAAGGTGGTGATGCGCGGATCGACCGCGCCCCTGAAGGTGCCGACCCCCACTTCGTAATCGTTGCGCGTATCCACCAGCAACACGTCGGGATCGCTGATCAGCGCGTTCCAGTCTTCCGGCTTGACGTACCGGCCGACCCGTTCGGTGGGATCGACGCCAGTCACGCCCATCGTGACGATCTCTTTTTTCAGCTTGACCTTCATCCGGTAGAACGGCGGCAGGTTGGCGAGCGACTCTTTGTGCGGCAGATCCGCCAGGCGCGGATCGCTGCGCAAGTAGGCAAGGATCTTGTCAATTCCCGAGCGTGTCCCGGCGATGGTGCCGTTGATGCCTTCCCCGGCGAGCAGCAGGGTGCCGGTGATGCCGAGCGCATCGCATCGCGCCTGCAACGGCACACGCAGTGCCGCGCAGTCGTTGAGTTTCACGAATTTATAGACCGCCGCGACTATCCATGGAGTGTTCACTTCGGTCACTTGTCGAGTCGCCGGTACAGCCGGTAATGCTCGTTTTTGTCGCCCTTGCGGCTGCCTTCCCAGATCTTTTCCCAGCGTGTCTCATCGAGCAGCGGTTTGGATAATTTGTTGCCCTGGATCAGGCGCAGATCGCAACGCTGTTTCGCATCGTGCCGCGTGATGAGGTTGCCGAAATAATGCAGCATGGCACGCTGTCCATCGCCGAGGTATTCGCTCGCGACACATTGGTATTGCTTCGGCATGGCATGTTTCAACGCGGCGACCATGCTGCGATAACTCTTGCCGCTGTCCAGCCAGGGCAGCCACAACGTCATGGCAAGTATCCAGATCAGCGTGACACCGGCTGCCCAGTTGGTGATCGAGCGGCGCATCGAGCGTCCCACGCGCCACACCAGCACCATCCATAATACCGTGGCGATGATCGCGATGACGAACGGCGCGGTCTGCAACTCCGGATCGAAGCCGGGCTGGTAATCTTTCAGCCAATGGGTGATCTTGGCCTGGTTGTCGAGCAGCAACCCGGCCCAGCCCCACCACATTAGGATCGCGAGCAGCGCGAAAGTCATGATCCCGAACCAGTCCAGCGCGTTGGCCGCGCCGCGCTTCAGCATCGACAGCGAGGCGGTCGCCAGCAGCGCGATCGGCAGCAGCATCGGCAAGGCATACACCTCCTTGATGTTCGGCACCAGGCTGAGCGTGACCAGCATCACCGCGAAACTGACCAGCGGCAATTGCAGGTCGTCGCGTTGCGCCAGGCGCTTGCGCGATTTCCACACCACCCAGAACGCCAGCGGCAGGGCGGGCCATGCCAGCCAGGGCAGGCTCCTCAGATAGTAGAAAGCCTCCATGCTCGGTCCGGCTTTGGCGTAATCCAGCCAGTTGCCGATATTGAGCGACCAGGCCCAGTCCGAGAACAATCGCGGGGAATGTTGATACAGTAGCAGCGGCCAGATGGTCAGCCACGGTAGCGCGAACAGGAAGGCGATCGCGAGGCTGGCAAAATAATTGCGCACGCGCCAGTTCTGGAACAATGCCGGCAGCAGCGCGGCGATCAAAATGAACAGCACGGGGGCGATGAAACCCTTGGCCATGAAGCCGATGCCGATGCCCGTGCCGATCAGCACGCCGGCGCGCAGGACGCGCTCCTGGCTCAGCGTAAGACCGAACAGCATCATCGCGCAACCTGTGAGCAGCGCGAGATCGGTGATCATCTCATGGGCGCGCACGAGCATCCCGAGGCAGCCGATCAGGATGACAGCCGCTGCCCAGCCGCGATTCTCGCCATACAACTTGCGGCCCGCCAGGCCGGTGAACAGCAGGGTCAGTGCGGTGTAGAAACCGCTGGCGAGACGCGCGCCGTCGTGCAGCGGCAGCAGCGGTGACCACAGTTTGGCGAACAGTGCGGCAGTCCAGTAGAACAGCGGCGGCTTGTCCATATAGGGCTCGCCCGCCAGCGTGGGCACCAGCCAGTCGCCATTTTGCAGTATCGAATAGATCAGCCCGAAGCTGTACGCCTCATCCGGTTTCCACGGGTCGTGCCCGACCAACCCGGTGCCCAGCCAGACCAGGCACAGCAGTCCCAGCAACACCGCTTTGGCGGGTGTGATCGGGTTCGGGTCGGTGGGTTTGATGAAATACATGCTTCAGCTTATCCTAAGTCTTGGAGTGCAGCATGAGGGTGTTGTTTGGGCTTCAGCCACTTACACCCACGGTGGTGAAAACTCCGTCCAGTCTTTGACTGGAAACGGATTTGCCTACCCTTGTGGTGTACCCCTTGCGGGTGTACGTGTCGCTGCTTTTTCAAGGCGCAGACACTCCATACCATTGCCGTTGATCGAGTAGGGGACGGAGTTACCCCCGTCGCCCTCTCACACCACCGTACGTGCGGTTCCGCATACGGCGGTTCATTAAACATGCTGGAAGCGTTGCTGTGTATCCAGCAACGAAACCAACCCCAGTGCATCAAAGAAG
>JBGSKJ010000146.1:0-30617 GCA_041741275.1 Gallionella sp. | reverse complement strand
TTTGTTCGCGGGCATGGCCCGCTCCTACAGGGGGAATTGCTTCGCCATTTGTCGTTTTTAATTGATGATCAACATCTCCATGAATACATTGACCGGTGTCGCTTCCAGTTTCTGTCTATCCAGGCACAGCGCCATGATCTGCTGGCAGCGTTGTTCGGGAAAGCGCGTGCGCAGATTGTCCAGGAACTTCTGCTCCAGCACCGGGATGCCCTCGGCGCGACGGCGACGATGGCCGATCGGATATTCCACCTCGATCTTCCCGGTGCCGCTGCCGTCCTTGAAGAACACCTGGATGGCGTTGGCGATGGAGCGTTTGTCCGCTTCCAGATATTCGCGGCTGTAACGCGGCTCTTCGACGATCTCCATCTTGGCACGCAACTGGTCGATGATCGGGTTGGCCGCGTGGAAACTGTCCTCGTAATGCTCCGCAACCAGGTCGCCGAACGCCAGCGGCACCGCGACCATGTACTGGATGCAATGGTCGCGGTCTGCAGGATTCGCCAGCGGGCCGACCTTGGAGATGATGCGGATCGCGGACTCGTGGGTGTGGATCACGATCCTGCCGATGTCGTTCAACCTATCCTTCACCAGCGGATGCAAACGCACCGCAGCTTCGCAGGCAGTCTGCGAATGGAACTCGGCGGGGAAAGATATCTTGAACAGGATGTTCTCCATCACGTAGCTGCCATAAGGCTGCTTCAGACTGAAGCGGCGCTGATCTTCCGGTTTGAGTTTTTGATCCTTGTTGGTCTTCGAGAACAGCACATCGTAGAAGCCCCACTGCGGCGCGGTCAGCACGCCGGGGATGCCCATCTCGCCCGCCATCGTGATCATCGCCAGACGCACTGCGCGCGAAGTGGCATCGCCCGCCGCCCAGGATTTACGCGAACCGGCATTCGGCGAATGGCGATAGGTGCGCAACGATTGCCCGTCGACGAAAGCCTGCGACAAGGCATCGATCACCTGCGCTTCAGTGCCGCCCAGCAATCGCGTGACCACGGCGACGGAAGCGACCTTCACCAGCACGACGTGATCGAGACCGACGCGGTTGAAGCTGTTTTCCAGTGCCAGCACGCCCTGGATCTCGTGCGCCTTGATCATCGCGGTCAGCACATCGCGTATCGTCAGCGGCGCCTTGCCTTCCGCCACGCGGCAGCGGCACAGATAATCGGCCACGGCGAGGATACCGCCGAGGTTGTCGGAAGGATGACCCCATTCCGCCGCCAGCCAGGTATCGTTGTAATCCAGCCAGCGGATCATTGCTCCGATGTCCCATGCGGCCTTCACCGGATCGAGTTCGTGCGAGGTGCCGGGCACGCGCGCGCCGTTGCGCACCGTGGTGCCGGGTACCAGCGCGCCAAGGTGCTTGGTGCATTCGGGAAAGCGCAGCGCGAGCAGGCCGCAGCCCAGCGTATCGATCAAACAGTTGCGCGCGGTGTCATAGGCTTCCGTCGATTTGATCTCCATGCGGCAGACATATTGCGCGATATCCACCAGCACCTGGTCGGGTGCCGGGCGGGTGTTCATTTCCACATTGGCGCTCATTTGTATTTTTCCTTTGTTTCTGTATTCGATAACCGATATTTTGTAGTATTTGTAGGGTGGGCAAACAGTTCCATTGTCTGCCCACGCGGTGCGCGATACGAGAAACCGCGTGGGCACAGAAACGTGCCCACCCTACTTATTTTTGTTCAACGCTTTTCAATTGGCACCCAGGCCTGATTCTCCGGCCCGATATAGTTCGCGCTGGGGCGGATGATCTTGCCGTCGGCACGCTGCTCCATCACGTGCGCCCCCCAACCGGTAACGCGCGAGATCACGAACAGCGGCGTGAACATATTGGTCGGCACGCCCATCATGTGATACGACACCGCGGAGAACCAGTCAAGGTTGGGGAACATCTTCTTGGTGTCCCACATCACGCTTTCCAGACGGGCGGCGATGTCGAACAAACCGATCTCGCCTTTTTCCCCGGCCAGATTTTTCGCCAGGCGCTTGATCACTTCGTTGCGCGGGTCGGAGATGGTATAGACCGGGTGGCCGAAGCCGATGACGATCTCCTTGCGCGCCACGCGCTCGCGAATGTCCGCCTCGGCTGCATCGGCATCTTTATAGCGGCTCTGGATGCGGAACGCTTCCTCGTTGGCGCCACCGTGCTTCGGACCGCGCAGCGCGCCGATCGCACCGGTGATGCAGGAATAAAGGTCGGAGTTGGTGCCGGCGATGACGCGCGCGGCGAAGGTGGAGGCGTTGAACTCGTGCTCGGCATACAAGATCAGCGAGGTGTGCATCGCGCGCACCCAGGATGCTTTTGGCAGCTTGCCGTGCAGCAGATGCAGGAGGTGTGCGCCGACGCTGTCGTCATCGGTCTCCACTTCGATGCGCTTGCCACTGGTGCTGTAGTGATGCCAGTACATCAGCATCGAGCCGAAGCAGGCCAGCATGCGGTCGATCAGTTCTTTCGTCTTGGCGGGATCGTGCTCTTCCGGTTCCGGTTCGCAGGTGCCGAGCATCGAACAACCGGTGCGCATCACATCCATCGGGTGCGCATTCGCGGGGATCGCCTCCAGTGCCTGCTTCACCGGCTGCGGCAAGCCGCGCAAGGATTTCAGCCTGGCCTTGTAGGCCTTGAGCTGAGCGGCGTTAGGCAATGTGCCGTGGATCAGCAGATGCGCGATCTCCTCAAACTCGGCCTGATCGGCGAAATCCAGGATGTCATAGCCGCGATAGTGCAAGTCGTTTCCGGTACGCCCGACCGTGCAGACCGCAGTGTTGCCGGCGACGGTGCCCGACAGTGCGACGGATTTTTTCGGCTTGGGTAGAGTACTTTCTTCTGCCATATCGTTCTCCCTGATGATGTATTTAATCGGCACCCTTTTCGGCGAACAGGCGATCCAGTTTCTGTTCGTAGCCGTGATAGCCGAGATAGTCATACAGCTCCTCGCGCGTCTGCATCTCGGCCACGACCTTCTGTTGCGAGCCGTCGGCGAGGATGTGCTGGTAGACGTTCAGCGCGGCCTTGCTCATCGCGCGGTACGCTGACAGCGGATACAGCACCAGCTTGATGCCCGCGCCTGCCAGTTGCCCGGTGGTGAACAGCGGCGTCGCGCCGAACTCGGTGATATTCGCCAGCACCGGCACTTTTACCGCGCGGGTGAATGCTGCGTATTGCTCCAGCGTGGTGATCGCCTCGGGGAAGATCATGTCGGCACCGGCTTCGACGCAGGCTTGCGCGCGCTCGATCGCCGACTGCATGCCCTCCACCGCGAGCGCATCGGTGCGCGCCATGATCACGAAGCTCTCGTCGCTGCGTGCATCCACCGCCGCCTTGATGCGATCCGCCATCTCGCCCTGGCTGACGATGGCCTTGTTGGGGCGATGCCCGCAGCGTTTTTGCATCACCTGGTCTTCGATGTGAAAACCGGCCGCGCCGGCCTGCGCGATCTCGCGGGTAGCGCGCGCGATATTGAAGGCGCCGCCCCAGCCGGTGTCGATGTCCACCAGCAGCGGCAGGTCACTTGCGGCAGTGATGCGGCGTGTGTCCTCGCACACGTCATGCAGGGTCGTGATACCGAGATCGGGGATGCCGAGCGAGGAAGCCGCCACACCGCCGCCGGAAAGATACAGCGCCTTGTGCCCGCTCTTTTGCGCGAGGATGGCACAATAGGCGGTGACCGCGCCGACCACCTGCAGGGGATGATGGTCTGCGACGGCGCGGCGCAGCTTCTGGCCCGGTGTATAGATTGGCTGCTTCATGTTCATGCCGCTTCCTCCTTGGCTATCATTTCGCCGATGCTGTGCCATGCGCCCTGGATGTGGCGGCGCATCAGGATCTCGGCCAGTTCACCGTCGCGTTGTGCCAATGCCGCGACGATCTGGCGGTGCTGTTGCAGTGCGGGGCCGGTGCGCTGCGCGTTGCGGCTGGTGCGGTAACGGCACATGCGCAGCAACTGGTATTGCTCGCTGCCGAGCAGGTTCATCAACATCTGGTTGCGGCTGCCGCGCACGATCTGAAAATGAAAATCGAGGTCGCCCTCGCTTTGCGCATACACCTTGCCGCCTTGCTTTTTGATCTGGGCTTCGTGACGGTCGAGCAGTTTGCCCAACTGCGCGATCTCGTCATCGGTCATCTGCGTCGCGGCGATGCGGCAGGCCATGCCTTCCAGTGCTTCGCGCACCGCATAGAGATCGGACAGGGTCTTGCGGTCCAGCACCACCACGCGCGCTCCCGCGTTGGGTACGCGGGTGACCAGCCGCATCCCTTCCAGATGGCGCAACGCTTCACGCAGGGGGCCGCGACCCATGCCGAAGCGTTCGGCCAGCTCCGCTTCGTTCAGCTTCTGGCCCTGCTCCAGCTCGCCGGTGACGATGCTGTGTGCCAGGCGATGCGTGGCGATATCCGCCAGCGTGTCTTGTTTGGGAGTGCTGATCAACATTGCATCGAATCCTGATTGTCGACAATCTGTGGAAATCCTAGCACCAAATACGCTAAAAGCGCAATATATTTGTACTTATGTCGACAAAAACAGGGGTGAGGCGGATTGAAGGGCGACCAATAGCGCTGCAAATGGGTGACTGCCTTGATCCTACGATATATCCAACCCCAAACGTTTCCACCCCCCGTGGCCCAGCTTCTTCATCGTCTCGACATTGTCATCGACGATCCGATCCGCATCCGGAAATGCATCCACGGCGCGGTCCACGCTTGCTTCGCGCAGCAGATGCAGCGTGGGGTAAGGCGAACGATTGGTGTAATTCTCGATGTCGTCCGGCGCAGTGCCGGCAAATTGATATTGCGGATGCAGGCTGGCGACCTGGAATTCATCATTGAACTCCGGCTCCGCCACGGCGATATCGACCGTGTCCAGAAAATCATTGAAGTCGAGAAAGTCGGTGAGCAAACAAGGATGGATCAGCAGCGTGGTGTCGATCTTCCCGGGATCGGCATCCTGAAGCGTGCGCAACTCATTCATCAGATCTTCCAGCAAAGCCTCCGGCGTAGTCGCCGCACTGACCACATAGCGTATCTGTTTTTTGACATGCACGGCCTTGGCAAAGGGACACAGGTTGAGACCGATGACGGCTTTTTCCAGCCAGAGCTGCGTGGCGGCGATGATGGTTTCGGTATCAGTTGGAATTTTATGCTCTCCTAAATCATCAATGGCGGTTCATCCATCAGTGCTATCTGTTCGCGCAATTCCAGGATGCGGTCTTGCCAGTAGCGCTGGGTATTGAACCACGGGAAGGCCACGGGAAAGGCCGGGTCGTCCCAGCGCCGCGCGATCCACGCGGCATAGTGGATCAGGCGCAGCGTGCGCAGCGCTTCGACCAGATGCAGTTCGCGCGGGTCAAAGTCGTAAAAATCCCCGTAGCCCGCGAGCAGATCGGCGAACTGCCGGGTCTGCTCGGCGCGCTCGCCGGACAGCAGCATCCACAGATCCTGTATCGCCGGCCCGATGCGGCTGTCGTCGAAATCCACGAAGTGCGGACCGGCATCGGTCCACAGCACATTGCCGACATGGCAGTCGCCGTGCAGGCGCAATCTTTTCACCGGACCGGCGCGCTCGTAACAGCGCCGCACGCCGTCCAGTGCCTGGGCGACCACGCCGCGATAGACTTCGCCGAGTTCGGCCGGGATGAAGTCGTGCGCCAACAAATAAGCGCTCGGCTCCACACCGAAGCTGTCGATGTCCAGCGCTGGACGGTGCCGGTATGACTCCAGCGCACCGACTGCATGGATGCGGCCGATGAATCGCCCCATCCATTCCAGCGTGTCGCGCCTGTCCAGTTCCGGCGCGCGTCCGCCCTGCTTGGTGAACACGGAAAATCGGAAACCGCTGAACAGGTGCAGCGTGCGGCCATTGATCTCCAGCGCCGGCACGACCGGGATCTCGCGTTCTGCCAGTGTCGAGACGAACGCGTGTTCTTCCAGGATCGCCGCATCGGTCCAGCGTGCGGGGCGATAGAACTTGGCGACCAGGGGCGGGGCGTCTTCCATGCCGGCCTGATAAACGCGGTTCTCATAGCTGTTGAGTGCCAGCAAATGGCCATCGCCGCGCAAACCGATGCTGTCCAGCGCATCGAGTACGGAATCGGGAGTGAGTGCGGAAAAAGGTTGGCTGTGCATGGGCGGGATTGTACGTCAGTGCGGGTAGCACATGAGGGACTGCGCTTTTTGCGCGCCATGAATCGGCACTTAATCGTTTGCCGGGCGGGAATATCTGTGGGAAGATTCCGCCCGTGAACTCATGTCTCTAATCGTATTTCGGGGGAACTTCATGTCAAGAACACGAAATGTTGTCATACCATTGGTCCTGCTTCTTTCAGCCCTGGCCTTAGCGGGTTGCGCGAGCAAACCGAAGGAAGCTCCTGTCGCTGCACCGGCCCCCGTTGAAGCAGTCGCCGAACAACCAGCCGCCCCCGAGGTTGCGCCTGTGGCCGAAGCCGAGCCTGCCCCGGCAGTCGTTGCCGAACAACCGGTGTTCGTCGCGGAACCGGCACCCAAGCCGGTAGTCCGCAAGGCAAAGAAAAAAGCAGCCAAAGCCGCGGTCATCCCGCCCGAAGCTGCGCCGCCCGCACCCGTTGCCGCACCGGCCGCAATTGTCGAAAATGCAGCACCCGCAGTTGTGCCACCTCCAACCAAACGACCCGCAACCATTGCCCAGCCTGTCCATGAAATTGCCGCGCCGGGCTTCTTTGAAGAGTACTGGCTATGGTTGCTCGGCCTGGGCATAGTCATCGCAGGGCTATTCGCCTGGTGGTGGAAGGAGAGCTGATCCCGGATGCGCCGGTCAATGGCGCATTCCACAATCCTGATGGGCATAAGTATCCCGGCTACGACTGATGTAGCAGGTCAAATGTTTTTCGGGCAAGTTGCAGCCGCCGAACGTCATCCGGTGGTTATCGGGCCGGTACGCTTTCAAACGAGTTTTTTCGCTGCACCTGCAGCAACTGCTGAAACTCTTCCGGCGTGATGTCCGGCTTGGAAAAGCGCGGCGTATCGATGTTCAGGATGTTGTGGCTGATGCTTCTGCTGCCGTTGCGCGAGATACCGACCATATCGTAAGTCCCCGCCGGCAACTCTTTGGACAGCCTCATCCGGATTTCATTTTTACCGCGCCGCGCCACCACGACCGGCGGCAACAGTTTCACGGAAGTGACGATGTCGTTGCCCGCGAGCAATGCGGTTCCATTGATGATCTTGATGCCGGTCGCCGGTCTGGTCAGCGGGTATATGCCCCTGATCCCGAGCCGGGCCGGATCGGCGATATCCATCGCCAGCAAAGTGCCGGTCGATCCGGTCGCGTATAGCACGTCACCTTCCACTGCCATGTCAGACAATGTCTCAGCCGGGTCGAATGACGACACGGCTCGAACCCTGGCGCCGGACACATCCAGCACACGCACGCCCAGCTCCGCGCCATACAAAAAAACCCTGGTGCCGCGCGCGCGGACCATGCCGGCCGCATGATCGGTCTGGTAGCGCGACCTCAAATCAAGCCGTTCATTCAGCACTTCCAGCCCCTGCCCGGTGGCAAGAAAAACACGCTTACCCTCTACCCAGAGATCATTTATACCCGTGGCAAGCTGGAACCATGACCGGGTCCGGTCCGGATCGCTGGTATCGATGATGCCCAATCCATAGTGGTTGCTGAAATACAATCTGCCCGCTCCGCTCTTGACATGCTGCACCCCGCCTTCGACAGCATGATGTTTGATCCTGCGCGCCTGAAAGGGATCGCCCACATCGATCGTTACCAGCCCGCTGTCCTTGCCGCTGTCCACCGCGACATAGAGCAGCTTGCCTTCCTGCAGCAGCCCGGTGATATTGCCATCAACCTCCACCGTGGTGATCCAGGTCGGATTGAGCGGGTTGGTGATATCGAATACCTGCACGCCGCCGCTCTCCATCGCCGCATAGGCAAACTTGCCCTGCGCCGCGATCTGCACCACCCTCCCCCCGGCTTGATAGCGACCCGCCAGAACCGGCTGTTGTGGAGCGCTGATATTCAGCACCGCGAATCCGCCCCACCAGTCGCCGATATAAGCATGCTCACCCTTGATGGCTATACCCCATGCGGCCCCGCCGGTATCGTATTCGCCGGCGATATGCGGCGCTGTCTTGTCGCTGACATCGATCACCTGCACTCCGGCGAACCAGTCGGTGACGTAGGCGAGGTCATCCTTCAATGCGATGCCGCGTGCATTGCCCCGGGTTGGCGTATGGCCGGTCTGCCGGGGTTGGGCCGGATCGCTGATGTCCAGCACATAAAAGCCGCGATCGAAAAATGCTGCGTACGCCGTGTCGCCGCGCACCACCACGTCTTCTGCTGCACCGCCGGGATCGAACACGCCGATCTGTTTCGGTTGCCGGGGTTCGCTCACATCGAACACCAAAATGCCCGCTGCATCATCCGCGACAAACAGCGTATTGCCGGCAACCTCGAGGCTCCATGCTTTGCCCGGCGTTTGGATATCGGCAACCAGCTTTGGAAACGCTGTATCACGCACGTCGATGATCTGGAACCCGCCGCGATGACCGGCCAGATAAAGCAGATCGCCTGCCAGCTTGGGCGTGTATGCCAATCCGCTGGTGGCCAGGCTGGCGATATGGGCGGGGTGCAGCGGGTCGCGCACGTCGACCACCTGCAAACCGTGGTCATCGTCCGCGACGTAAGCGATACCGTCGCGCACCACCACGCCCTTGGCCGAACCGGGTGTATGAAAACTGGACAACAGGCGCGGTCGGGAGGGCGAGCTGATGTCATACAGATGCAGGCCGGAAAACCAGTCGGCCACATAGGCGATGTCGCCGGCGATGAACAAACGGCGCTCGCCGCCGAAGTTGACGCCCTGCCCGGTATCCAGATTCTCATTCGAGAACACTGGCGGAGTCGCGGAAAAATCCATGCTCTGTAACGCTGAAGAAGTAACGGCCAGCACGGTGTTGTCATCCAGCCAAATGGCGCCCAGCCGGTCGGCCGCAACTACTGCGTTGTCGCGATGCGATGCGGCGATGGCGGGCAACCCGGGATTGCCGATGTCCAGGCTGATAAGTTCGGCGCTGTCATTCCACAGCAGCGCCTTGTTACCATGCGCGGCGATGCCCGCAACGCGACCCAGCCTGCTATGGCTGCCCAGCCATTTGACATGCGCGGGATCAGCCACATCGAGCAGCGTGATGCCCTGCTCGCCGCGCGCCAGCAGCGCCACATCATCCTGCACCGTGACGGCCGTGGCACCGCCAGTCACGGCATGGCGCCCGACCAGCCTGGGGTGTGCTTTATCGCCGGCATCCAGGATCGCCAGGCCGTATCCCGGTTGAGCAGCATAGATGTGGTCGCCGGCCACGAAGATCTTTTTCGCTGCACCATCCAGGGCAAAGCGTGACAACTCGACGGGGAGTTGCGGCGTGCGCATATCGATCACGGCAACGGTAGAGCTGCCCAGCAGCAGATAAACGTAACCGTCCTGCACGGCGATGTCGGCAATCGGCTGGCCGGTATGATAGCGGCCCAACTCAACGGGTTTTGCCGGAGCGCCGATATCCAGCATGACGACCTCTGTTTCATCGCTGACCAGCCATGCAAGATTTTTTTCAGCGACGACGCGCGTCGCGCTGCCGTGCGCGGCATAAGCAGCGGAGATTTCCATCTTGCCCGAGGCGGCGACCTCTGCGATCAACAGGCCCCGCTCACCGGCGGCCAGCAAACCATACCCCCGATGCGCCACCATGTCATGGACACGACAGGGTAATGGCAGGGTCTGCCTGATCCAGGGTCCGCCCGGCACCAGCACGAACTGCCGGTTCATTCCATCCTGCACCTGCATGCGGATCTCGGCCGCGCGACCCTGAGGGAGATGATACGGCGAGGCAGTCTGTATGGGTGATTCTGCCCAGGCACCGGTGCTGAACAGCATGAGAAACAACACGCGCGACAACATAGAGGTTTCCATAAGAATAACGTTGCTGGCTGGAAGCGCGCCTCACGCACGACATGACTGCCAACCTGCGCACGGCACAGGCTAATGGTTAAATATGGCTGTTTTTCCGGACCGCGATCAGCACCGCCCACATACCCAGTGCGAGATAGCACAGCAGCGACCATTCCGGGATGCCGAGGGTGAGGAAGGTCCAGCCCTTGGCCGCGCATTCGCCGGAGCCGTGCATCAGCTCTTTCCACACGTTCGCCATCGGCATGGTTTCGAGCATGTAGTCCAGCCCCGGACCGCAGGCTGGAACCAGGTCTTTGGGCAGGTTCTGGATCCAGATATGGCGGCCTGCAACCGCCACACCGGCAAGCGACAGCAACACGATCAGTGCCGCATAGGCGCGTTCGCCGGGACGTTTCGGGCCATGCAGTACGGCGAGAACAAACACCGCCAGGATCGCGATGAAAACCACGCGCTGCACCATGCACAACGGGCAGGGATCCTGGTGTTTGACGTATTGCAGGAACAGGCCGAAACCCATCAGACCGCCGGCGAACAGCGCGCCTGCCAGATACAACCAGCGATTGGAAATACTGCGCCACAAATTGCACATGATCACGCGACCTTCTCTATCTGGAGACTCGAAAATTCATCGGCTGGATTGCACCATCGCGGCGGCGACCGGAGCATTGCGGAATGGTCAGTGTACAAGGGAATCATTTATCCCGCCAGGCGCGGGAGGATTGCGGTGTGGTCAGAGAAAACCGGCGATTTCACCCGGCCCTTCATGCAACATTTTTTCTAGGCGATACTCCGCAATTTGGCCGCCCCATTTCTGATGGTTATGGTCGACACCTCGGGGTTGCGCTTGCTTTGGCTGTCGACCAACTGTTGCAGGGAGACCCCCTCCAGATAATCGAATATCTTCTCATTCAGTCCCATCCACAGATCATGGGTGATGCATTTCTCGCCGTCCTGGCAATTGTGCTCGCCATGACACTTGGTGGCATCGATCGGCTCATCCACAGCCACCACGATATCTGCAACGGAGATCTTGCTGCCCGGGCGCGCCAGGTTATAGCCGCCACCGGGCCCGCGCACACTTTCGACGATGTTGTTTCTGCGCAGCTTGCCGAACAATTGCTCCAGATAAGAGAGCGAGATCTGCTGCCGCTCGCTGATCGTCGCCAATGTCACCGGCCCGCGTCCACCGCGCATCGCAAGGTCTACCATCGCCATCACGGCGAAACGTCCTTTGGTGGTTAATCGCATGTTATTTCCTTCTCATAATGGTTTCAGGTTTTGCGGCTTCCGGACACCTTCACGCCGATAGCCATCCAGCCCAAACCGACAGCGCTCATCATAAAATACCCGAATTTATTAGTCAACTATTTTGTTCAGGTGATTGGGGTCAAACTTGTCAGCGGTAGCGCGCTCTTCATCGACACGCACACCCATCTTTTCGAGTTGATGCAGAATGAATTCGATGCGCTGGTCCACCGTCACGCTATGCCCGAGCAGGCCGTGTATCGCCTTGGAAAACGGGTCGTTCTGGTCGTTGCCGATGCCATATGCGTTGAAACCGCCGGCACTTTTCTTCTCTTCATCCAGGATACGCGCCGGGATACCGGCCGCCGTGGCACCCGCAGGCACGTCTTTTACCACTACCGCATTCGAACCGATCTTCGCGCCGTTGCCGATGGTGATCGGGCCGAGTATCTTGGCGCCGGCTCCCACTACCACACCATTGCCCAGGGTCGGATGCCGCTTGCCTTCCTTCCATGAGGTGCCGCCCAGCGTGACACCGTGATAGAGCGTGACATCATCGCCGATCTCCGCGGTCTGGCCGATCACCACACCCATGCCGTGGTCGATGAAAAAACGCCGCCCGATGTTCGCGCCGGGATGGATCTCGATACCCGTCAACCACCGCGCGATGTGCGAAATAAAGCGCGCCAGCCATTTCAGGTTGGCGTGCCACAGTGAGTTCGTCAGGCGGTGGATGACGCGCGCATGCAATCCGGGATAGCAGGTCAGCACTTCGAAGGTGCTGCGCGCCGCCGGGTCGCGGTCAAATACGCTGGCGATATCTTCTCTGATATTCTTGAACATCATGGCTGTTTATGGTCCTTCTGATCTGTCCGGTGCTCTTGTATATAGCGCGCCCTGAGGCGCGCATTGTACTCGGTTGCGACGCTCAGTATGCCGCGCAGGATGTTGATCTCATCCTGCTCCAGCCTTGTCCGCGCATACAAGCGGCGCAGGCGCTGCATCATGCGTGCGGGATTCTGCGTGGTGAGAAAGCCGATCTCCAGCAAGGTCTTTTCCATGTGCGCAAAAAATCCTTCCACCTGCTCATGCGTTGCGGGATGCGTCTCGGGCAGCCCGGGTGGCTGGCCCTGCGCCGCCAGGCTCAACTCATAAGCCATCACCTGCACTGCCGCGGCAAGATTCAGCGAGGAAAAATCCGGATTCGCGGGAATGTTCACCAACAGCTGCGCCTTGCCGGTTTCCTCATTGGTCAGGCCGGACATCTCGGTGCCGAACAGCAGTGCCACCGGCTGCGTAACAGCCTGCCGCAACACCAGCGGCATCGCCTCGCGCGGCGTTTTGACCTCGATGGAGATGTCGCGCTGCCGCGCGGTCATCCCCACCGTGAACACCACGCCCTGCAACGCTTGATCAACAGAACTGCACAGCACCGCATCGCGCAGCACATCGTCGGCTCCCGCCGCCATCGCATCGGCTTGCGGATCCGGAAAATGGCGCGGGTTGATCAGATACAGATGGCGCAAACCCATGGTCTTCATCGCGCGCGCCGCCGCGCCGATATTGCCGGGATGGGTGGTGTGACTGAGTACCACCCGGATGTTCTCGAAACTATTAGGTTTATTCAAAACGCAATACCAACTAGAATGCCAGCCTTGATTCTATCGCTCATTAAGCTTAAAGAAGGTCGTTATGCACCCCATGCTCAACATCGCGGTGAAAGCCGCGCGCCGCGCCGGCAATCTGATTTACCGCTCCGCCGACAAGATCGATCACCTCACCATCACCAAAAAATCCCATGCGGATTACGTCAGCGAAGTGGATCGTGCAGCCGAACAGACCATCATCCAGACCCTGCTGGACGCCTATCCGGACCACGCGATTCTAGCAGAAGAAAGCGGCTCCCAAGGCGAGTCGGAGTTCCTCTGGATCATCGATCCGCTGGATGGCACGACCAACTTTTTGCACGGCTTGCCGCAGTTTGCCGTGTCCATCGCCCTGCAGCACAAAGGCATCATCACCCAGGCGGTGGTGTACGACCCGACCAAGAACGAACTGTTCACCGCCACGCGCGGGCGCGGCGCATTCCTCAATGACAAGCGCCTGCGCGTCACCAAACGCCTGCACCTTGCCGACAGCCTGATCGGCACCGGCTTCCCCTACACCCGGTTCGAACACATGGATGCCTACCTCGGCATCTTCAAAGACCTGATGCAGAAGACCGCCGGCCTGCGCCGCCCCGGTTCCGCCGCGCTGGATATGGCCTGGGTGGCAGCAGGACGCTATGACGGATTCTTCGAGACCGGACTCAAACCCTGGGACATGGCCGCCGGCTGTTTGCTGATCACCGAAGCGGGCGGCATGGTCAGCGACCTGAGCGGCAACGATACCTTTCTTGCAACCGGGCACGTCTGCGCGGGCAATCCCAACATCCACCCCCTGTTGCTGCAGGTGATCGCGCCGCACCTGACTGCAGGGCTGAAAAGCTGAACGATTCAGCCGCTGCCTGCAACACCTTCACTTGTTGTCTTCCTCCACGGCCAGTTTGAGCATCTCGAAAATATCCGGGATGGCGGCGCTCACCCGGTTCCAGTTCGGAATAACGGGGTTGCCCATGGGATTTTCCACGAATGTTTGCGCTGCCATGGCAATGGCTTTGGTGAACGCCTCCACGGCCTGCGCCTCCTCGTGCCGGTCGAAGGCCAGCCCGTTGATCATCGCGTCTGCCTCGTATTTCATCAGCGTATCCTCGGCCTGCCTGATATAGGTCACGATCAATGACCTGAACAACCCTTCCGAAAACACAGCACCGTCCGAGGCCAGCGTCCTGAAGATGGATTTGCATATATCCACGGCCATCTTCATCAGGCCCTTTTCAGCATCCCCGTCCGAAAGCACCTGGTGCTTATGCTCGTAAGTCGCGGCGATGTCCACCTGGCATACCCGGTGCGGAGAATAGTTGCGGTACACCTCGGCCAGCGATCCGACCTCCAGCCCCCAGTCCGACGGTATCCTGTTGATACGCGCCATGTCCGCGCTCATGCTGAATTCCCCGGCGAGGGCGTAGCGGAAGCTGTCGAGGAACTCGAGGAACCCGTGCTGCCCGGTCAACTGCTGGAGGGATCGGATCAGCGGCGTCACCAGCAGTCGGGTCACGCGCCCGTTCATCTTGCTGGTCACCCTGCTGTAGTACCCCTTGCAGAATACGTAATTCAAATTCGGGTTGGCTATGGGATAGCACAGCCTTGCGAGCAATTCCCGGCTATACGTGACGATGTCGCAATCGTGCAAAGCGATGACATCCGACTTCCCCCTGGCAAGCACATACCCGTAAGACAGCCATGCCGAACGTCCCTTGCCTTGCGGCCCGGCATCCAGCCCGTTGCGTTTGAGCGTCTCATACACCTCGCTGATGCGCTTGCCCTTGTTGTGGATTATCATGACCTCGGTGGGAATGGGCGCCATGAATTCCCGCGCCCGCTTGAAGTCGTCTTCCGAAGCCTGGTCGAGTGCAAGCACGATCTCACTCAGGTACTTCACCTTGGCCAGTTCCTGCACGATGCCCGGCATGGCCGGCCCCTCGAACTCGGTATACAGCGCCGGCAGCACCAGCGCGATTGGCCGGGTTTTCGAAAAGCGGTACAGATCTGACTCCAGCCGATCAAGCGAGGGCTTGCCGAGCTGATGGAGTGTGGTAATGATTCCGGTCTGGTAAAAGTCGCTCATGCTGCGCCTCCGCTCAAATATGCTCGATATCGTCCTGCGCTTTTTCCGGCTGCACTTCGGCGATCTCCCGCTCGATGATCCGCTTTGCAGCACCGATACCACCCACGCCAAAGGCAATGGCGAGCGCTATCACGATTCCGCCGAAAACGATCGAGAAAGCAACGATCACGATACTGGTCGCTATCTGCAATTCCTCCATGACCATGGCCAGGATCATCAGCATCGACAGCACACGCACCGCTTCAGCCAGCAGCTTGGCATAGTGGTAACCGCCGTTCGCCGCAGCGATCAACACCCCCCTGCCGATGAAGCTGGAAAACACATAGCCGACCAGCAGGATTGTCGCCGCGGAAAAGACGCGCGGCAGATAACCGAAGAACTGCCCGACCAGGTCATCGATGGCGGCGACATTGAGCGCACTCAGCCCGACCATCAGTGTAACGATGGTCAGTATCCAGAAAACAAACGCCCCGATGACAACAGACGGTTTCAGCCACAGACCGCCTTTGCGCATCAGGATAGTGAAACCCATCCGGTCGGACCAATTGTCGAATTTGACCGCCACCAGGAATTTCACCAGGACTGTCCGCAGCACCCTGGCCAGAACAATCCCGAGCGCAAGTATCACCAGCATGGCCAGCAGGTTGGGCGCAAATTCCTTGAACTTTGAAAACACATCCTGCAACGGTTCGAGTATCAGATTCAAAAAGTCCATCATGGTCACCTCCTTAATAGGTTTACTTCCAACTGGTCAGCAGATAATCCTTGCTGCTCTCAAACTCCATGCAAAGCTTTTCGATCTCCGCCTCCGCCTCGTGCTGTTGCATGGGATCGACCTCAAGAATGAACGAGGCGGTCTTGCCGACATACAGCGGCACCAGCGACTTCAGCAGATGCTCCTTCGGCAGTTTCCCCAGGTGGAAGGCTATGGCGTAGTCATAGATGATCCGCGTCCACAACCCGATGGGGAAACGGAACTCCCTGTCGTCCAGCGCGGCCAACCGCTCCACCTCCCTGAGATCGCCCGCGCCGAGGATACCGAACCAGATCTCGCGCAGGTTAAGCAGGCCTTCCCTGAACAACTTCAGCATTCTCGCGGTATTCACGTTGACATGCTCGAGCCCGACGGTGTACTCGAAACCGAAGGTCGTCACCGGCTCCGACCCGCGGATGGGCTTCCATACTTCAACATGGTTTTCCATCAGGTCGAAGGTGGCACTCACAACCTGGTAGAGCATGTTGCTCAGGTCGGCGCCGGGGTCCTTGGCATCGTGTATCTTGGCGCCGAGAAAAGATTGCGCCACCTTGAAGCCGTTCGCAATCGCCGTCGTGGTCATCCAGATGTCGATACCGAAACGGGCAACATCCGATTCCCATACATCCCTGGTGAGGTAGAACCGCGCCAGTTTGCCTGAGAACCCGAAATCCCCGCCGATCGGCTGCCTCACCCGCTTGCCGTAGAGCGCGCGGGTCAACGGATAAACGATGCTGTTGGTGATGGTGCCGTCGAACTTGTGCCGGTGATAAAGCGGGGCAACATAATCGAAACCGCCGTCCAGCACCGGCTTGACGAGCAGTTCGATCCATTCCGGCGTTATGCTCCTGAGGTCGGAGTCGACCACCACACATGCCTTCGCATCAAGCGTTTGCGCGATTTCGAAGATCGCGCGGAAGGCGCTTCCCTTGCCGGGAATTCCGGAATAGGGAAACGCAATCTTGGCAATGGGCTGGATACGGTGATGCAGCAGAATGGCAGCAAAATCCCCGATGGAAGAATTTTGCACGACTTCCATGGTGCCGTCGCTGGAGCCGCCGTCGGAATTCACGATCACCGCCCTTTGATCCGGAAAGTATTTGGCCAGGCCGGCCTGCACCGCGCGCACCACATGGGCTATGGTGCGCGCATTGTTGAAACTCGGGATACCGACGATGATGTCGGCATTCCCCACCTCCTTTATCTGCTCCTGTATTTCTGCCCTGAATGTAACGCTGCTCATCGTCCGGATTGCCTCCTTATGCCGTGTGCCAACCTTATCACGATAGCGGCTGCGTCGCACCCCGCTTTTCCAGCAGCAGCAACTGCATGTCCATCACGTTCGTGCCGGTCGGCCCGGTGATGAAGTGACTTTGCCCGCCCGAGCGGACATCATATTGCCGGAAGAACATATAGGAGTCGTTATTCTCGAGATAGCGCAAAGGGTCGATACCCAGTCCGCGTGCCCGCGCTGCGGTTTGCCCATCCACCAGCGCGCCGGCTGCATCGGTCGGACCATCGTTGCCATCAGTGCCGGCGGAAAGCATGGACACTCCCTCCAGACCCTCGATCTCCAGTGCGAAGGCCAGAGCGAGCTCCTGATTCCTGCCGCCCTTTCCCGTCCCGCTGACGGTGACGGTGGTCTCGCCGCCGCACAGCAGGCAGCAACGTTCGCCCGCCTGCAAATCGGCGAGCACCGCGCGCGCGGTCTGCGCCAGAAAACGCGCGGCAGCGCGCGCCTCGCCCTGTAGCTCCGCGCTGATGATGTTCGCGGCGAAGCCGAGTTGCCGGGATCTTTCCGCCGCAGCGTCGAGCGCCAAGCCAATCGCTCCGACGATCACATTGCGCGTCTTGCCGAGGCAGCGGTCACCGGGCTTCATCGTCTCGGGAACCTGCCCGCCCGTCCCCTTTTCCAGATGATCCACAACGCGCAACGGCATTTTTCCCTCAAGCCCGTATTTCTCGATCACCGACCTGGCATCTGCAAAGGTCGAACCATCCGGCGCAGTCGGTCCGGAGGCGATCACGTCGAGCCGGTCGCCGATGACATCGGAAAGCAGCAGCGTGACAACCTGCGCCGGGTAAGCCGCCTGCGCCAGCCTGCCGCCCTTGACGGCGGAAAGATGCTTGCGCACGGCGTTCAATTCATCGATGGACGCCCCCGCCTTCAACAGCAGGCCGGTCACCTCCTGCTTGTCTTGCAGCGTGACGCCGTCAACCGGCGCAACCAGCAGCGCAGAGGCGCCGCCCGAGAGCAGGCAAATGATCAGCGTCTTACCTTCCGCGGCACGCACCATCTCCAATATGCGCCTGGTGACGGTCTGCCCCGCTTCATTCGGCACAGGATGGGCGGCTTCCACCTGCCCGATGATGGCCAGCGGTGCCGTGTGGCCGTCTTTCACGACGATCAGCCCGGCGGAGATGCGTTCGCCGAGCAACTCCTCAATGGCCAATGCCATGCGCGCAGTCGCCTTGCCCGCGCCAATCACGATGATGCGCTCGAATGCAGCCAGCTCGTAGACGGTGCCAGACACATGCAAACAGCCATCTTTGATTTTTGCAAACTTGAGCACCGCGCGGTACGGGTCGACGGCGGCGATTGCGGCGTTGAAAATATCGATCAATGTCCCGGTTTCGTTTCCGGCATTTGCCGGCATTGCACCCTCGCCTGCATTTTCAGCAGACAGTAATTGCAGCACGGTTTCGTTCCAACCGGCGGGGCCGGGGAGTTGCGTCTTCAACAAGCCGGCAACGGCGATGCGCGAGTCACAGTTGCCGTCCACGTGCCGCACCAATACCGGACGGTCCGCCGCCCGGAGCAATGGCAGGTCGTTCAGGCTGTCGCCGAGACCGATGCTCATCACGGCACCAAACTGCTTCTCATAGAGCGACTTCAACAGACTGGCAGCACGCCCCTTGTCATGTTTGCCCATGATGTGGAATATCCGGCCCTCGGTCCAGCTCAGACCGGACTCCTCGATCGCCCGCAGGAAGCGCTCATCGGGCGCGCCCTCGAACACGAAAGGCTCATCGAAATCACGCTGCCTGGCCAGCATCGCCTCATCGTGCGAGAGTCCGGTCAGTGCGGCCACTTCCCCGTCCGTCATGTCGGCGAATCCACGCACCTTGATCCGAAGCCGATCGCGGATGCGGATAAAATGACGCCGGATCTCGGCATAAGGCGTGCCGAGCGTAATGAGCCGGTATTCCCCGGATTCCATGGCATCGGGCGGAATCGAAAAATATCCGTGCGGGATGAATATCCCGCCGCCATTCTCGGTAACGAACGGATGGTTGTTGTCCAGTTGCCGGCGGATGACCTCCATCTCCGCACGCGTCTTGCTGGAGCAGAGAATTATGGGGATGTTGCGCGCCCGGATCAGGTTCAAGGCCGGGAGCGCTGGCTTGAAGGAATACGTAGCCGAGTCGAGCAGCGTCCCGTCCAGGTCGGTGATGATGATAGTCTTGGCCATCTGCCCCTTCCGTTGTCTAGCAGCCTGTCTGGCCTGTGTCAGTACCCCGGGGTAAGAATATGCGGGCAGCCCGGAGATCCATCCGAAACTGCTGCAGGTGATCGCCTCATCTGACAGCCGGATTAATGGGTAAATAGCGCGAAGGCCTATACACCCCGTTCCAGCAGCGGGAATGATGAGGTCGCATCACCAGCAGTACCGAATCGATAAGTGCTCTTGCCCGTCGCCTTGGCGGCATACATGGCCTTATCCGCCACCATAAGTAACGTACCCTTGGACGGTGCATCATCGGGATAGCGCGCAATCCCGATACTCACGCCGATACGCACTAACTGGCCTTCCAGATCGAACGGGGCAGCGATCGACTCGACTACCTTATTAGCCACCATCGCCACAGCCTCGCTCTCGTGGGTATCATTCAGAATCAGCGTGAACTCATCGCCGCCCAGGCGCGCCAAAGTATCGCTTTCACGAACGCATAGCCGCAGACGTTCGGCCACCTGCGACAGCAACACATCACCGAAATGGTGCCCCAGTGCATCATTGACTTGCTTGAAGCCATCCAGATCCATGAACAACAGCGCGAGACTGCGATGACTGCGTTTCGCCGACACGATGGACTGCTCAAGCCGGTCGTAAAACAGGCTGCGATTCGGCAAATGAGTCAACGCATCATAATGCGCCAATTGCTCGATGCGCTGTAGAGCAAGTTTCTGTTCGCTGATATCGCGCAGCATGGCGGTAAACAAATGTGTATCGCCGAGTTTGACCTCGGTCACCGCCAATTCCATCGGAAAGGGCATGTCATCCTTGCGCCGCCCCTGCAATTCCATGGTTTTGCCGATAATATGCGCCTGTCCGGTCCGCAAATAGCGCGATATATATTCGTCGTGGAGATCCCGATGCGGTGGCTGCATCAGCAATGAGACATTCTTGCCGACGACCTCTGCCTGGTCATAACCGAATATTCTCTGCGCGGCGCGATTGAAGGACAGAATCCTGCCTTTGGTATCGATGCTCACGATCCCTTCCGCCGCCATTTCCAGTATCTTGTCCGACTTGACGCTCCCCAGGTGCAAGGCATGCTGCAGCGGCTTCAGGAAGAGATACCAGAAGAACGGGACGCACAGCGAGGTCAGCATGGCCGCATCGGAGACGGCTTCCAGCCAGGGTGACTGGTCTATGTTCTCGAAATTGTCGAGCACGAACATGATGCCCACCTCGCCGGCAAAGACGAATGCAAGCAGTATCAGAAATAATTGCAGCGGATGACGATTGACGAACACGGTTCAGCAGCCCCGCGACACAGACATCAAACCGTTTCGATCAAACTTCACTTTGCACTTCAAACCGGCCATGATAACTTCCCAAAATGACACAAGAACCCAGCCCATTACTCCGGCCGCGATGAACGAGCTAAATACTACCCCAAAACACACGCCCATGATGCAGCAATATCTGGGCATCAAGGCGCAATATCCCGACCTGCTGCTGTTTTACCGCATGGGGGATTTCTACGAGCTGTTCCATGAGGATGCCGAACGCGCCGCCAAGCTGCTCGACATCACGCTGACCCAGCGCGGCGCATCCAACGGCCAGCCGATCAGGATGGCAGGCGTGCCGTATCACGCTGCCGAGCAATATCTCGCGCGCCTGGTGAAGCTGGGTATATCGGTCGCGATCTGCGAACAGATCGGCGACCCCGCCACCAGCAAAGGCCCGGTCGAGCGCAAGGTGGTGCGCATCGTCACCCCCGGCACCGTCACCGATTCCGCGCTGCTGGAAGAGAAGCGCGACAACCTGCTGCTGGCAATTTCGTCACCTCCGCTGGCAACTGGAGTCCGGGAGGGGTTAGGCAAGCTGGGCATGGCCTGGCTGAATCTGGCATCCGGACAATTCTTCGTCTGCGAAACCAAGCCGGAAAACCTGCCGGCCGAACTGGAACGCCTGCAACCTTCCGAGATCCTGCACGCGGAAAACACCCCTCTGCAAACCAACAACCATACAGCGCTGAAGACGCTCCCGGATTGGCACTTCGATCTGGAAGCATCACGCCGTGCACTGTGCCAGCAATTTTCCACGCTCGATCTGGCAGGATTTGGTTGCGATGATTTCAGCGTCGGACTGGAAGCAGCGGGCGCGTTGCTCGGTTACGCCAAACTCACCCAGGGCCAGGCCATCAGCCACATCTGCAGCATGCAGGTATACAGCGCAGATCGCTACGTGCGCATGGATGCCGCCACGCGGCGCAACCTGGAGATCACCCGCACCCTGCGCGGCGAACCCGCCCCCACGCTGCTGTCGCTGCTCGACACCTGCACCACCAACATGGGCAGCCGTTTGTTGCATCAATGGCTGCATCATCCGCTGCGCGATCGGGCGGTATTGAGGGCAAGGCTGGATGCGGTCGGCACGCTGAACGAAAGCACGCTGTTTCAAGACATACACCAGCAACTGCGTCCCTGCGTGGACGTGGAGCGCATCACCGCGCGCATCGCGCTGCGCAGCGCGCGCCCGCGCGACCTGTCCGGTTTGCGAGACACGCTGCTGGCCTTGCCGCGACTGCATGCCACGCTGTCTGGCTGCAATACGCCGCTCATCGCAGCACTGGCCGACGCGCTCCAGACAGAATCAGGTAGGGTGGGCAGCTTTGCTGCCCACGCGGAACCCCGCGATGCGAACCGCGTGGGCACAGAAACGTGCCCACCCTGCGGCGATGCGCTTGCAGCCATCCTGCAACGCACGCTGAAACCAGAACCCTCCTCGGTATTGAGGGAAGGCGGCGTGATCGCCGACGTTTTCGATGCGGAATTGGATGAACTGCGCGGCATCCAGAACAACTGCGGCGATTTCCTGCTGGCCCTTGAAGCGCGCGAACGGGCACGCACCGGCATCGCCACGCTGAAAGTGGAATACAACCGCGTGCACGGCTTCTATATCGAGGTGATGCACGCGCAAAGTGCCAATGTGCCGGACGATTACCGCCGCCGCCAGACGCTGAAGAATGCCGAGCGCTACATCACACCGGAACTGAAGTCCTTCGAGGACAAGGCTCTGTCAGCCAACGACCGTGCGCTGGCGCGCGAGAGATTCCTCTACGAACAACTGCTGACCCAGCTCGCGCCGTTCATCCCGCAACTGCAACGCCTCGCCGCGGCGATCGCCGAACTCGACGTGCTCGCCACCTTCTCCGAACGAGCCGCGACATTGAACTTCAGCGCGCCTCAGTTCGGCGACGAGCCGCAGATATTCATCAATCAAGGCCGCCATCCGGTGGTGGAGGCGCAAGTGGATAGCTTCACGCCGAACGACACCACGCTCAGCGACGCGCGACGCATGCTGCTGATTACCGGCCCCAACATGGGTGGCAAATCCACCTACATGCGCCAGGTCGCCATCATCGCTCTGCTCGCGCACGCCGGCTGCTTCGTGCCGGCGCAGCAAGCCGTGCTCGGCGAGATCGACCAGATTTTCACGCGCATCGGCGCGTCGGATGATCTGGCCGGTGGACGCTCCACCTTCATGGTCGAGATGACCGAGGCCGCCAACATCCTGCACAACGCCACGGAAAAAAGCCTGGTGCTGGTGGACGAGATCGGGCGCGGCACATCGACCTTCGACGGCCTTGCCCTCGCCTACGCGATCGCGCGCCACCTGCTGGAAAAGAACCGCAGTTACACCCTGTTCGCCACACATTATTTCGAATTGACGCGGCTCGCCGACGAATTCACGCAACTGTCCAATGTGCATCTCGCCGCCGTCGAGCACCAGCACAGCATCGTGTTCCTGCACAGCGTGAAGGAAGGCGCAGCCAGCCAGAGCTACGGCCTGCAGGTCGCTGCCCTCGCGGGCGTGCCCAACGACGTGATCCGCGCCGCCAGAAAACAACTGGTCAAACTGGAACAGAACAGCGCGGCACAGAACCCGCAGGGCGATCTGTTCGACAAAAAACCGGAGATGCCCGAACCGGAAGAGCATCCGGTGTTGAAATTACTTCAAGAATCACATCCGGATGAGTTGAGTCCGAAGGATGCGCTGGAAAAGCTGTATGAACTGAAAAAGCTGATGTTGTAAGGTGGGCCATGCCCGACCCGCATCTGTCCAAAAAACAACGGCAGTGGAGTCGAATTTATCCGGGGAAAAAGGCCGGGATGAAAACGAAATCGACTTCTGGCCCTTTTCCGGCTGCGATCGGTTCGTGTCCTGCCAAGTCACTTGGTTGAATGATCCACTTTGATATAGCGTGTCGATGGATTCTATTCAGAATGAGATTGTGGTAAATTCCCCCCGGGTTGAGTTTTTACCCTTTGATCAACCAGTCCGGAGGAGAACTGAATGAGCATTTTATCTACCATACTTATCACTATCGGAGTCGCCGCAGTCGTTGGCATCACTGTTGTGTTTATCACCGAGAAAATCAGAAGCAAGTGAAGCAGGCGGGCTTGGTTCAAACAAGGCCAAGCCCCCCAAGTCCTCAATCGATATCCCCTTCCCTCTCCTTCCGCATTCAAAACCAGTCAAGGTTGCATCGCCTGCCGAATGGCATCCGCGTCTCAACAAGCAAAAAAGGCCGGGGTCGATCAATTGCTTTGCGCGTTGACGGGGCTGGATGGCAGATTGATACCTGTGGGCGATGGGGTCGAAGTGACTTCCTTGACCAAGGGCTCTGCAAGCGGGGCTAACGCCGCTGCGCTGCTTGCTGCCGGCTGCGTGGCGATTGGAATCTTGACGATAGCAGTTGCGGGCTGGATAGGGGCTGACAGTTTGGGGATCTGCTGCATACCCGTTTGGTTCTTCGATGAGTTGCTGTTCGTGGCAAGTGGCGTCGCCTGCAGCTTGCTTGCTATCAACGGTTGGGGCGCAATCGGCTTTGCGACTACCTGTTCGGAGACCTTCAAACCGGGTGCTTGTTGCACTGGGCTCTTCTGGCTGGTTGCCAGGTTGATGGGTTGGGTTTGTGACGGCGTTCCCGGTTTGCTCTTCACTGACGGCGGAGCGGCAGCGGTGGGAAGATATTCGGGCTGGAAAGCCGGCGCGCCTACCCGTATCGTTGCGCTTAAAGGACGCGGAGCAGTTCGGTTCATTGCGATCCACCCCTGCCAGGCTGCGGCGGCCAGCGCCGCCAACGCCAGCAACGAGAGCAGCCATGCGCGGCGTTTTTTGTCCTGTTCGCGGATGATGCGAACCCTGGCTTTGCCAAAAATCGTATGGGTGATTTTCGCCTCGCCGATGTCTTTGCCCACTCTTGCCTGCGCCTTGGCAGCCAGCAATTGACGGCCCGGAATATCGTATTCGCTGATGTCGTGCACCATAGTTACCGCTCCCTGAATATTGCAGCTCGACAGCCGGATGATAGCAAGTAATGGCCGGGTTACAACCGGGTGTATCTGGCCGATACCTGTTGCATTGCCTTGCAAGCGTCGAGTGGGTCGAATTACTTATAATGTCAGTCCGGAATTCAACATTCGAATGCATTGCCAAGTCCCATGCCCCATCTCGTTGTTTCCATCTCCGGCCACGGTTTCGGCCATGTCGCGCAGACCGCGCCGATCCTGAATCTGCTGCATCAGCGCATGCCACAATTGCGGCTTACGGTGCGTTCCGCCGTTTCAGCCGAACATCTGCATTCACGCATCCGGGTGCCGTTCGCCCATCTGCCCGGAGAGGGCGACATCGGCATGATGATGTCCTCGGCGCTGGATGTGCGTGTGGCGGAGAGTTGCGCCGCCTACCGCGAATTTCATGCAGACTGGAATGAACGGGTCGCGGTTGAAGCGGCCCTGCTGCTTGGACTCAAGGCGGATTTCGTGTTTTCCAACGTCGGTTATCTGCCGCTGGCGGGCGCGCAGCGGGCAGGCATTCCCAATGCCGCGCTGTGTTCGCTGAACTGGGCCGACATCTACCGCCACTACTGCGGCGATGACACGATCGCCGCGCAGATACATGATAGTTATTCCAACGCAGATGCTTTCCTGCGCGCCACACCGGGCATGTCCATGACCGGCCCTTCGGCCAAGCTCAGGACAGGACTGCCCAACCTCATACCGGTCTCACCCATCGCAGCGACCGGCACCAACCGGCGCACGGAACTCAACCTGCGCCTCAAACTTTCCAGCGGCGAAAAGCTGGTGCTGGTCAGCATGGGCGGAATCGCCGGCCGCTTGCCTATCGAAGAATGGCCGAGGATGGACGGCGTGCGCTGGCTGGTGCAGGAAAGTTGGCAGGTCGAACATCCCGATGCCATCGTGCTCGAAACATTGGCGATGAGTTTCTGCGACCTGCTCGCCAGCAGCGACGCGCTGGTCTGCAAACCCGGCTACGGCAGTTTTGTCGAGGCTGCGTGCAGCGGCACGCCTGTCCTGTACGTCGATCGTCCCGACTGGCCGGAATCGCCCGCCCTGGTCGCATGGCTGCAACAACACGGCCTGTGCCGCGAAGTCTCAAGGCGGGCGTTGGAACAGGGAAGGATTGCTGAAGTGCTGCAAGAACTCTGGAATGCGCCACGACCTGATCCGGTCATTCCGGAAGGAGCGAAGCAGGTGGCGGAGTGGTTGGCAGAAAAGCTGGATTTGCAAGCTGCGCATGGCCAACCAAATTCCAAACTATCCAAAAACCTCTTCACAACGTAGCGAGTGAAGCTCAGACAAGGCAAAAAATGGCGCAAAACCGGAATGTGCATTTAGCACATGAGGATTTTGAGCCATTTTTTAACGCCGTATCAGCGAACGTAGTAGTTGTGCAGAGGTTATTAGTGGAGGTGCCCGCTGTCGGCGTCATGCACATGCCCATGCTCCAGCTCTTCCGCGGTGGCCTTGCGCACGCCCGTCACGGTACAGTTGAAAGTCAGGGTCTTGCCTGCCAGCGGATGGTTGCCGTCCACCGTCACTTCGTCATCGGTCACCTCCACCACGGTGAACAGCAGAAAGTCGTCATCGTCGGCATCTTCCGGACCGCCCTCGAATTGCATACCGACTGCCACTTCCTTGGGGAAGGAACTGCGCGCCTCGACTTCCACCAGGTTGTGATCGTATTCGCCGAAAGCATCGTCGGGTTGCAACGTGACGCTGCACTGGTCGCCGACCTTCTTGCCGTGCAGGGCTTCCTCGACCAGCGGGAAGATGCCGTCGTAGCCGCCATGCAGGTAGCTGATCGGGGCTTCGACTTTCTCCAGCACCTCGCCGGACGAGTCGAACAATTCGTAGTTCAGCGAAACCACGGTGTCTTTGGCGATCTTCATTTCAGTTCCTTTATCAGATTGAGTATTTCATGCGCATGTCCGTGCGCCTGCACGCCGTACACGACATGCCGCAGCTTGCCGTGCCGGTCGATCACGAACGTGGAGCGCTTGATGGCGAGCTTCTTCTGCCCTTCCACTTCCTTCTCGTACATCACGCCATACTTCCTGCAGACCCGTGCATCCGGATCGGAGAGCAGCAGCACCGACAGGCCGTACTTGTCGCGGAACGAGGCATGGCTGAGGCAATCATCGCGGCTGATGCCGATCACGATCGTATCGAATTTGGCGAACTCCTCTTCGAGATCGCTGAACTCATTCGCCTCCAGCGTGCAGCCCGGCGTGTCGTCCCTGGGGTAGAAATACAGCACGACATTTTTCTTGCCCTGCTGCGATGTGAGGCTGAAAGTCTGCATGTCGGCATCCGGCAACTCGAAGTGCGGAGCGTCGATACCGGTAGTAAGCTGTACAGACTGCATTGGTGTTTCCCCCTGTGCCGCATTTTAAACACTTTTCGCCTGCGTCATAACAGTTTTTTCAGGGGCGCCGGACCGGACCCCGACCGGACATAGTGGGGCTATAATTCACGCGATGAAAAACAAACTTACCCTGCTCGGCGGGCTGACCGTCAACGAATTTCTGCGCGACTACTGGCAAAAAAAACCGCTGCTGATCCGCCGGGCGTTCCCCCGATTCAACGGCCTGCTCGACCAGCGGCAGTTGCTGGCCCTGGCTTGCACAGAAGACGCGCAGGCGCGCCTGGTGACACAACAGCGCGGCAAGTTCGGGTTGCACGAAGCGCCGTTCGAACCCGGGGATTTCGACAGTTTTGGCAGCGCGAAGTGGACGGTGCTGGTGCAAGGCGTGAACCACCACCTGCCCGAGGCCGCAGCGCTGCTCAAGCATTTCGATTTCATACCCCACGCCCGGCTTGACGACCTGATGGTGAGCTATGCACCCAGAGGTGGCGGAGTCGGGCCGCACTTTGATTCCTACGATGTGTTCCTGCTGCAGGGTACCGGGCATCGCCGCTGGCAGATCTCCACCCAGGCGGATCGCGCACTGATCGGGGGTGCGCCGCTGCGCATCCTGAAGGATTTTCGCGTCGAGCAGGAATGGGTGCTGGAAGCGGGCGACATGCTGTACCTGCCGCCGCAGTGCGCGCATAACGGCATCGCCGAAGACGACTGCATGACCTATTCCATCGGCTTCCGCACCCCCGCCTACCAGGAACTGGCCGAACAATTCCTGGTGTATCTGCAGGATCGCATCGAGGTGGACGGCATGTATGCCGACCCCGACCTGAAGACACAACAACACCCCTCCGAGATCAGCGCGGCGATGCTGCGCCAGGTGGGACAGGCTATCGATCGGGTGCGCTGGGACAGGGAAGATATCGCGAATTTCCTCGGCTGTTATCTGAGCGAACCCAAACCGCATATATTTTTCAAGTCACCCAAACCCGTGTTGAGCGCGGCCAGATTCGTGCAGGCGATACAAAAGCATGGCTTGGTGCTGGCCTTGAAGAGCCAGATGCTGTGCCACTCCGGATCGGTGTACATGAACGGCGAGGCACACCGGACGACCCGGCAGGACTATCCGGTGCTGCGCGCACTGGCAGATGAGCGCGAATTGCTTTCCCTGCCGGAGCTGTCGACCGAAACGGCCGGCCTGCTTTACCAGTGGTATCTGGACGGCTATATTTCAATGTCCCCGGACAGGAGCTAACCATGGACGAATTCACTTTACAGCACGCCAAGCTGGACGGCATCCAGGAATACACCGACTCGCTCGACAAGCTGTGCAAACTGGCGGAGCGCAACCTGTACCTGTTTGAAAAGGATTATGACGGGCTGGGTTTTAACTCCGAGGCGCGTTATGTGACGCTGCGCAATTTTTTACTCGCCAGCCCCGCCCACCGGCTGTTCGTGCTGGCCCATGACACGCGTTATCTGTCCACGTTTTGTCCGCGCATGATGATGTTGCTGCGCCAGTTCGGCACCGGCATGTTCATCTATCAGACCCCGAAGAATCTCCAGCAGATCACCGAACCCTTCTCCGTCGCGGACGACGCGCATTTTGTGCGCCGCTTCCACTTCGACGATCCGCGCGGCATCTTCGGCACGCACGATCCGGAAAATGCGCGCGCCTTGAAATCGCGCTTCTTGGAAATGTGGTCATCTTCCCATCCGGGTGTAGCCTCTACCCGGCTGGGGTTATAAATAAATCGCCGGTCTGCTGGATTTCCCGCGTTTAGCTGGTAGAATCCGCCGCCCTTGATTTTGGGTGCATTGCGCTGTTGATTTTGAATGCATTGAAAGTCAGGTGTATCTTTTTCTATTTAATTTGAAACCCCCTAAGGAACCATAAATGAAACACTCTGCTCTTGTTGCCGCCCTGTTGGCTCTTGCTTTGACCGCTTGTGGCGAAAAGGCTGCCGTATCTTCAGCTCCCGCTCCTGTCGCTGCACCAGTCGCCGCATCTGCTCCTGCCGCAACCGAAGTTGCCGCTCCCGCAGCCGCTGACGCGATGAAGAAGTAATTCTTACTCATTACGCCCCACAAAAAAGCCGACGCAAGTCGGCTTTTTTATTGCAATCCCGATCCAATGAACCTGTTACGGGATCACCTTCAATTGAAACGAACGGCCATTGTTTGCTGCCGGATTCAGGCTTTGTTCGGTCCTGCCCATATCCGGAACACTGAAGCAAAGGGTTTTGTTTTTCCATGCTTGCGGATACAGATAGATACCCACCAGCATGTTCTTCGGTGCATACCCGATCTTGTAATCATCGATGATTTCAAGGATGCTTCCAGAACTGCAATCCGGTTCACGGATGACCATTCGACTCAGGACACTGCTTTCCAGCGCAGCGCCATCCGGACCGAGAAATCGCACATAGACAATATCCTCCCGATCCATGCGCTCCGCCGACATGGACATTATCAAACGATCACTGCCTGCATGACTGCAAGGCGCCACACCCGGCATCACAATTGACACCAGGAACACTGCCAATAAACGCATCCTGCCCATGATTCCCCTCCGGTATAACGCCCGGCCACAGCAGCCTGAATGTTTGCCGCGCCCGTCAGGCGATCTCGCGCCAGGCAAACCCCTCTTCCTGCGTCGCCACGCCCACCCAGCTTTCGTCACAATCGAGTGCGCCGCACAAAGCCCGCACCGCAAGTTCGGGCGTATTATTTTTGCGGCTGAGATGCGCGGCGATCAGGTGCTGCAAACTGCCCACATCCAGTTTTTCCAGGAGGTCTGCGGCTTCGTGATTGTTCAGGTGCCCTAAGCGCCCGCCAACGCGCTGCTTCAAGCTGAGCGGATAGGCGCTGTTCATCAGCATGTCGCTGTCGTGATTGCACTCCAGCACCAGCGCATGGCAACCGCTCAGCGTCTGCTCGATATGCGCCGTACTGCATCCGGTATCGGTCAATACCGCCAGCCGCCGCGCGCCGTCGCTGAAAACGAATTGCACCGGTTCGGCGGCATCGTGGGGGACCGGATAGGGAGTGATTTCGATGTCGCCGATCGCGAACGCCCGGTGCGGATCGATTTCATTGAGCTGCGCGATATCTGCAAAAGCTTTCTCCTGGCTGTGCAGCGTGCCGTGCGTGAGCCAGACAGGCAGATCGAATTTGCGTGCCAGCCGCGCCACGCCGCCGATGTGATCGCCGTGCTCGTGGGTGACGACGATGCCGCTCAGTTGTTCCGGGGATACGCCGAGCCTCGCCAGCCGCGAGACGGTGTCCTTCAATCCGAAGCCGCAGTCCATCAGCACCAGCGTCCGGCGGTTGCCAGGACAAGAGTTGCCCGTACCGATTTCTACCAGCAGCGCGTTGCCTTCGCTGCCGCTACCGAGTGACGCAAAGCGCATGGTCATTTTCTGGAGTTATCGGGGGCATCTAAAAATTCAGAGTTCGCCCAAATGCAAGGCGTGGAAAAAATTTGCGGGCATCCGCTGTGCGGATTGCCTGCTTACCCCACTTCGCAGCGCCGCATATGAGCTATATGTAAGCAAGAAATTTTTTCCGCAACACAGCATAACCAGCCACTTGGTCGCCGTATTTTGGCGACTTAGTGGAATGGCTAGTACCATGTAACAATTATAATTTCGGATAAAGACGCGTCAGCTTGGTCCGCGCATCCGAAGTTGTAAATTGCCAGTTAATCTTTTTCAAGCTGTTGTTTCGGTCTTGCTCCCATGCAACCACTTCGG
>JBGSKJ010000145.1:0-31521 GCA_041741275.1 Gallionella sp. | reverse complement strand
AAGGCCAAGCTGAAAGCCGCAACAACCGAGCACATGCTGACATTGGAGAAATCACCGGAGCGTGTCAAAAAATACTTTCAGGATTCTCGCGTGAAATATGCCGCATGAAAACTTCAAACTTCAACTGGCCGGATCAATAGGCTTACTCTCATTTCTGCTGAAATGGGAGTGTTTTCTGCGCCATGGCCGAGCATAATTGAAACGCGTTAAGGCGAGCTTTGAAAAATAACCCTAACGGGTTATCCCGCAAACTCTTTGTGGGTATGGACGCTGGTTGGCTGCTTATCCCTATAATCGCGCAGCTTCTTAAAGCGCTGCTTCGATGTGATACCGAAACTGATTTTTGGCGGTAATTTTATAACTTGCAGGAGATGTAATCATGAATTTTGACAAAGAATTTGATGCCAGTGGATTGTCCTGCCCTTTGCCCATCCTGAAGACCAAAAAGGCACTTACCGATATGGCTTCCGGCCAAGTGCTCAAACTGGTTGCGACCGATTGTGGCGCGGTCAAGGATATGCAGGCCTTCGCCGATCAAACCGGCAATACCTTGCTTACCACTGAGGAAGCAAATGGCGTTTACACCTTTTTCATGAAAAAGAAGTAGGTCGGGTTTCAACCCGACATGTCGGACCCGGCTGCAAACCAAAACCTACTTAAGGGGAACAAATGACTACCAAGAAAATGGCGATCATCGCCACCAAGGGCACGCTGGATATGGCGTATCCGCCATTCATCCTCGCTTCTACCGCCGCGGCTCTGGGTTATGAGGTACAGGTGTTCTTCACCTTCTACGGATTGCAGCTGCTGCGCAAGGATCTGTCCAACGTGATGATCAGTCCCCTGGCCAATCCGGCGATGCCGATGCCGATACCGATGCCGGTGATGGTGCAGATGCTGCCCGGCATGGAATCCATGGCGACCATGATGATGAAGCAAAAGCTCAAGAAGCATGGCGTAGCCTCGCTACAGGAGCTGCGCGACCTGTGCCTGGAGGCGGAGGTGAAATTCATCGCCTGCCAGATGACCGTCGATCTGTTCGAATTCGACAAGAGCGAATTCATCGAACAATGCGAATACGGCGGCGCGGCGATGTTCATGGGATTTGCCGGAGATACCGACATTTGCCTGTTCGTTTAGGTTGGCTTGTTGTCCAAGCTGGTATGATTTTTTGGTAGTAGGGTAGGGGTTTTCTTTTAATCAACTGGGGGAGTTTTTTTCATGAAAATAAATAAGATCGCGGTTTCACTGATCGCTGCTGGCGTAATGGCATCACCACTCGCATACGCTACCAATGGTTATTTTGCGCACGGTTACGGCATGAAGGCTAAAGGCATGGCAGGCGTAGGAATTGCATTAGCGCAAGATTCCTTGGCTGCAGCCACCAACCCAGCTGGGATGGTCATGGTGGGTGACCGGATTGATCTGGGCTTGGATATGTTTAAACCAAATCGTGGATCTGACATAGCTGGTAATAATTGCGGGCCTGGTTGCTCTCTGGATGGAACTTATAGCGGAAACGATACTTCCACTTTCTTCATCCCGGAATTCGGTTACAACAAAATGATGAATCCGGACATGTCGCTCGGCATCTCGGTCTATGGTAACGGCGGTATGAATACCAATTATGCCAGCAGCCCGTTCACGGCATTTGCTGGCACCAGCCCGGCTGGCGTGAATCTTTCGCAACTATTCATTGCTCCGACTTGGGCGATGAAGCTTAACCCAAGCAATTCTATAGGAGTATCCCTGAACCTGGCCTACCAAAGCTTTGAGGCAAAAGGCTTGCAACCCTTTGCACTGATGTCGAGTGATGCGACCAAGTTAACCAACAACGGCGCGGATACTTCCACTGGGTATGGCGTGCGCTTAGGTTGGACGGGACAGATAACGCCTATGGTTACACTGGGTGCTACTTACCAGACCAAGACAAAAATGGGCAAGTTTAGCAAGTACGCAGGTTTGTTCGCTGAGCAGGGTGGATTTGATATCCCGGCCAACTATGGTGTCGGAATCTCATTAAATGCCGCTCCTGAAACCATCGTGGCTTTCGACATCCAAAGCATTCAGTATGGCGATGTCAAATCCATTGCCAACACCAATACTGCTGGTGGACCATTGGGTGCCGACAACGGCGCAGGATTCGGCTGGAAGGACATGACGGTCTATAAACTTGGTGTAAGTCACGCATATAGTGCTGAATTTACAGTACGCGCGGGCTTAAGTACCACTACACAGCCCATTCCTGAAAGCCAAACTTTCTTTAATATTTTGGCTCCGGGAGTCGTTGAGAATCACATGACCCTGGGAGGGACTTGGACTCTTGCTAACAAGTCGGAGGTTTCTCTCGCTTATATGCATGCGTTCAAGAAGACAGTCAATGGTGCTGGCTCTATTGCTCCAAGCCAGGGTGGTGGCGAAGCAAACCTCAACATGTCTCAGGATTCACTCGGGATTGCTTATAGTTGGAAGATGTAAGCAAGATCAAAATCGACAGTTCTATTCAGCCCGCCTTTCTGGCGGGCTTTTTATTTTGTGAGGCCGACTAACTTCCAGAGATCCGCTCGTAATAACGCGCCCTGTATAGCAAACGGGCTTGATCGGGGGTGTCACTGAATTCCGCACGGTCATGCAGCACGTTGTTGCATAACAGTCCCATGCCGGGTTCGAGCCGTGTGCGCAGGATGTGCGTCAAGTCGGTAGCGAGCAGTTTTTCCAACGCGGCTACTGCCGCCAGTGTGGTCGCGTCCTGCTTCCATACGATGCTTCGGGTGCGTGCGGTATAGCGCATGTGCAGGTCACCGCTTGCCGGGGCTATCGAAAACACCGAGCCGGTTTGTGCGGCTCGCGCCACACCTTGTTCATCGGTGCGCTCCGGTATGGTCATCGCATCCGGCGCGGACAGGGCACGGATGAAATCAACATTGCTGTCGCGCAACATCAAATAGGCGATCTCATGATCCATCAATCGATTCTCACCGCCCTGTCCGGCACTCTGCACGCAGTGCAATATCATGGCTTGAATCCGCCTGTCGGGCGGGTTGTAATAACCGTCTGTATGCCATTTGATGGCACGGTCGGTATAGGGGATATAAGCCTGGCGCTGCCCGCCGTCAGCACAAACGGTGACGCTCGTGATGCCGTCTTCGCCAGCCAGCCAGTTCGCGTCCAGCCGCTCAAGGCCGAACTGTGCGCCGAGACGCTGTACCGTGCTTTCGATCACAACAGCGTGGGTGGCGTAGATCACCATGTTGCTGCGCCGGCAACGTTCCAATAATGCAGCGTGTTCGGCTGTAGTCAGCGCGCGAGGGTCTTTGATCTCGACGATCAAATCGTCTGTATTGGTGATGGCGTTGGCCAATTTGCGGTCCCGCCAGCGCAAATAAGCAGATTGGTTGTCGAGGTCGAATGGCGTTTGCATGTCCGGGTAGGCGCAAGACTCCATATCAATCGCCGCTAACGCGCTTGCGGGTGCGTGGCGGCCCCGCTTCTGCTGTGAACAGGTTGCTCATGGTTTTCTCCACCATATCCACAGCTTCCGGCGCTTCGATACTCATCATCTGATCGATCACCCATTCGACATCCTTTTCATCCATGACTTCGCGCATGCAGAACGCCAGGTAACGGGTAAAGGCGAATTCGGGGCCGTCGCTGCCATAGTTGAAGTCGGCATATTCTCCGGCGCGCTGGTTGAGTTTGTCGATGAAGTGCTGTTTGTGTACAGCGATGCTGTCGCCCATCAAGCGGCTCTGGTTTTCCGCCAGTGTCTCGGCGACACGATTGGCCAATGTGCTGGTAAAGACAAAACGAACTTCGGCGGGTAATTGGCGGTGGGCGATGCGGTCGGCTACCTGGATCAGGAACACCAGGAATTCGGTGAGAAATGAAAAATACTGGGGACCGATGGTAATCTCGAAATTCGCCTTGCGGGTATTCTTGAGCGCGTTGTCGGCGATGCGCCAGATGGTAAACGCCATTGCCCCCGCAATTTCCTGCGGTGACTTTTCCCGGTCATTTTTGAACCATTGGCTTTTGATGCGCATTTCAGGCGAACCGCAAGTCCGGATCAACCCTTTTGCAGGAAGAACTCATACTCGCCCGCAGCCACTTCAACAGTGCCGATGATCTTTACATGAGTCATGTCGGCCCAGCCGATGATGTCGGAACGGATACCGGGACAGTTGCTGACCAGTTTGAGGATCTCGCCCGAATTCATGCCGTTCAGCAGTTTCTTGGCCTCCACGATGGGGCCGGGACAAAGCACGCCGCGAATATCTAGTATCACATTCGCCTTACGCTCCGCTCCTTTGCCCTTCATGATGTAATAGCCGGTGCCGCCATCCGGCAGCGCTTCGGTCTTCAATACGTCATTGCGGGTCTGTTCCGCCCATGCGAAAAGGTCGTCCCTGGTACCGGGACAGTCCGAGATCAGCAATAGTATTTGTTCATTTTTCAGATCGTCGACCACGCGCTTGGCACCGAGCAGGGGGGCGGGACAGGTCAAACCGCGCAAATCCAGTTTGACATTGACGTGCAAGTTTTGAGTGCTCATATTAGGTGTCCTGTTGATTAATTAACCGCTAACATATGGGAGCCGCTAAAAATCCACATTTCAATATCCACCCTTGCCGTACGGCTGCGGCAGGCCGGCAACTTTCGCGCCTTGCTTGGCCGGACCGGTCGGGAACAAATCATACAGGGCCTTGCTATCCGCTTCCGGCCAGAATTCATTTACCCCTTTAAGCATGTTACGGAAGTTGGGCGTATGACCGTGTTCACGGAACTGGTCGCGCATGTAATTGATGACCTCCCAATGCTTGGGAGTCAGCTCAATGCCGTCTGCTGCAGCGATGATGCCTACTATCTCATCGCTATAGTCCGGCTCCAATAAATATCCATCTGCATCGGTTTCGATCTCGTTTCCTGCGACTGTGTATCCCATGATCAAGCTCCCATAAAAAATTAGTCTTCAGTCAAACCTGAAATCACTTTATAAGGTATAAAAATCCCGCAACCATACTGACGGTTTTCCCCCAGGCCGGCATATTGCAATTGCAGCGAGTCTTCCGGTTTCAGATCATGTGCCACCAGGCTGTATCCGTGGGTGAATTGCTGGCCACCTTTGATGGCGCTTTGCTTGCCGCAGATCAATTTAGCCTCGATCCCCATCTCGCTTAGCTGTTTACGGATGTCATCCATGAACTGCAACTCGTCACTGGCACCCGTTACCTGCTGCGCGTGTATGGTGGGGTAGGGTTGTATCACGCGCGGTTTGCTTCTGCCTATCGACAACGGGGTGGTACCCAATTGCACAGTGCTTCCGGTCAGGCGCGCAGCGGTATGGTCGGCCAGTGTCTTCGGCAAGCGCAGAACCAGTTTAGTGCGTTTTGTAAGCAACATTCCGTCTTTATTTTCTGTTGCACGAAACGGTAAAACGCCGACCGACTTTTCCTCGGCAAGCCGTGGGACTTGGCGCAGCAGTGCGGCCCAAAGCTCAATAGAATAAGCGGCGGGCAATGTGCCGCCATCAAGATCGAACAACATGTCGATCATGTCTGGAATATTATTTTTACTCATTTGCCGCCAGTTTTTGGGAATCTGCCCAGCGTTGCATTGCAACCGCCCACTGTTCTGCGGTGGCGGGGTCAATGTCGAAAATTGTAAAGCGCTTGCCTTCACGGATGCGTATGCGCAACAAACTCATCCCGCCTTCCACGTGGTCTATCTGTTGCAATTCGATTTCCTGGTTGCCCAATGGAACCTTGAATTTCGCTAATTCGATAATTTGTGTCATTCTGGTTACCCTCGATCAAAATGGATGGTAATGCGCATCAGAACATTCTGAACGAGTTAATATAGAAATCCAAGTCTATCGTTAATATACTTGCCATTGAAATACTACTGGGGGAAGTCGAAGTACTACCCATAAGGGTTATTGAAGATAGCCGCTAAGGGTGATGGAATGCGCAAGGTGATGCATCGTAATATCCTAATACATTAATAAATATCGGCTTGTCGCGGGTCATTGGCGGCAGGTTCAGATTGATCACCAGTTCCCGTCTCTGCCGGGTCATTATTCGTTTGCCAGCAGCAAGCTACGGGCAACGCGACTGAAAGGAAGATTATTATGGCTAAGAAGATGCATGATACCCCGAACCTCGATCAACTCGAGGATGGCCCGTGGCCCAGTTTTGTGACCGGCTTGAAAGAGTTGGCCAAGAACAAGGATTACGTAGTTGATCTGCTTGGCCAACTTGAGACTTCGTACCGGACCAAAAAAGGCTACTGGAAGGGTGGGACGGTTGGTGTGTTTGGTTATGGCGGCGGGATCATTCCGCGCTTTACCGAACTCAAGGACGAAAAAGGCCAGCCCGTTTACAAGGATTGCACCGAGTTTCATACGTTGCGCGTGATGCCGCCGCCCGGTATGCACTACGATACCGACACGCTACGCGAATTTTGCGACATCTGGGATAAGCACGGCTCCGGTCTGATCGCTTTCCATGGCCAGTCCGGCGACATCATGTTCCAGGGCGCGACCACCGAGAACGTGCAGAAGGCATTCGACGAGATCAACGAGATGGGCTTCGACCTCGGCGGTGCGGGTCCGGCGGTGCGCACTTCTATGTCTTGCGTGGGCGCGGCGCGTTGCGAGCAATCCTGCTACGACGAGGCCAAGGCACAACGCAGTGTGCTGAACACGTTTCTGGATGATATTCACCGTCCTTCCTTGCCTTACAAGTTCAAATTCAAATTTTCCGGATGCCCGAATGACTGCATGAATTCCGTGCAGCGTGCCGACATGGCCGTGATCGGAACCTGGCGCGACAACATCCGCACCGATGAGGAATTGGCAAAGAAATGGTTCGCCAAGCACGGCATGGACGAGCTGGTGAACGATATCGTTGCGCGTTGCCCGACCAAGACCTTCCAGCTCAAGCAGATCAAGAATGTCAAAAGCGGCCCAAGCATCTCCAGCGTTGCAATCAGTGACACTCACGCGATAGAGATCGACAACCACGATTGCGTGCGTTGCATGCACTGTATCAATGTGATGACAGGCGCGCTGGCTCCCGGCAAAGACAAGGGCGCAAGCGTACTGGTCGGCGGCAAGAGTACTCTGAAGATCGGTGGTTTGATGGGCACGGTCATTATTCCGTTCATGAAGCTTGAAACAGATGACGATGTGCAAAAATTGGTTGACCTGGGTCAACGCACCATCGACTTTTTTGCGGAAAATGCGCTGGAACACGAGCGTACCGGCGAGATGATCGAGCGTATCGGGCTGATCAATTTTCTGGAAGGCGTGGAAGTCGAGGTTGATCCGAACATGGTTTCCACCCCGCGCACCAATCCTTATGTCCGCACCGATGGTTGGGATGAGGAAGTCGCCAAGATCAACGCCAAAAAGAAGCAAGCCGCCTGAGGAGATAAAAAATGAATCAAGCAGTTCTAGCTGAGAAGCCAGCCGCAAAGCGCAAACCTAAAGAGACCGGCGTACCGGACAACAAAAAGTATCTCCATCCTCTGATGGTGAAGAACTATGGCAAGTGGAGATATCATGACCGTCCACGCCCGGGAGTTTTGCGTCACGTGGCACACAGTGGCGACCAGATATGGACGGTTCGAGCCGGCACGCAGCGTCAAATGGACGTAGGCACCATCCGCTTGTTATGCGATATCGCCGACAAGTACGCAGAAGGCCATGTTCGTTTCACGATACGCTCCAACATCGAGTTCATGGTCTCCAAAGCGGAGAAGGTCGACCCGCTGATCGCCGAACTGGAAAAGCACGGCTTCCCGGTGGGTGGCACCGGCAACTCCATTTCGATGATTGCGCACACGCAAGGCTGGCTGCACTGTGATATTCCCGGAACAGATGCTTCGGGAGCGGTCAAAGCATTGATGGATGAGCTGATCGTTGAATTCAAGCGCGAGGAAATGCCCAACCGCGTGCATCTTTCCACGTCATGCTGTGAGATCAATTGCGGCGGACAGGCCGACATAGCCATCATCGTGCAACATACCAAGCCGCCGGTGATCAACCACGATCTGGTCGCGAACGTGTGCGAGCGTCCGACGGTCGTGGCGCGTTGTCCGGTGGCGGCGATACGCCCGGCCATGGTGAACGGCAAGCCTTCCCTGGAAATCGATGAGTCCAAGTGTATGTGTTGCGGCGCGTGCTACCCACCCTGTCCACCGATGCAGATCAATGACCCTGAGTATTCCAAGCTGGCGATCTGGGTGGGCGGCAAAAACTCCAACGCACGCGGCAAGCCAACTTTCATGAAGATGGTCGCATCCGGCTTGCCCAACAATCCGCCGAGATGGCCTGAAGTTACTGAAGCGGTAAAAAATATTTTGCACGTTTACAAGGAAGATGCGCGCCCGTGGGAACGCATGTCGGACTGGATCGAGCGTATCGGCTGGCCGCGTTTCTTTGAGAAGACCGGGTTGCCCTTTACCAAGTATTTGATCGATGATTGGCGCGGCTCACGTTCCACGTTCAACGCCTCTACCCATATCCGTTTCTGACCGGAAGGTGACTGCATGAAATTCGGAATCGTGGTTAACGAAGGACCTTACCAGCATCAATCCAGTGATACCGCCTACTTGTTCTGCAAGGCTGCAATTGCAAAAGGTCATGAGGTTTGGCGCGTGTTTTTCTATCACGACGGGGTTAATAATGCCTCGAAGTTGACCGAGCCGCCGCAGGATGACCGCCATATTGTGAATCGCTGGGGCAAGCTCGCCGAAGAACATGGTGTGGACCTGGTGGTTTGCGTGGCGGCTGCGTTGCGGCGCGGGATCAAGGATGAGAATCTGGCATCCGGGTTCCGTATTTCCGGACTCGGCCAACTGGTTGAAGCAGGTATCCAGACCGACCGCACGGTCGTATTCGGCGATTAGGGAGGACTGGCATGAGCGAAGGAAATAACATCAAGAAATTCATGTTCGTCAATCGCAAAGCGCCCTATGGCACGATTTACGCGCTCGAATCGCTGGAGGTCGTGCTTATCACCGCCGCCTTTGACCAGGACGTGTCGCTGGTATTTCTCGATGACGGCGTTTATCAATTGAAGAAGGGTCAGCAGACCAAGGGCATAGAATGCAAGAATTTCTCACCAGCCTATCGCGCGCTGGAGGGATACGACATCGAGAAGCTGTACGTCGAAAAGGAATCTCTCGAAGCCCGCGGTCTGAGCGAAGCGGACCTGCTGGTTGATGTTACCGTTCTGGGCCGCAAGGAAATGGGCGAGTTGATGAATCAGCAAGACGTGGTCTTGAGTTTCTGATGAAACTACTGATCAAACAACTAGCCATCCCACTACGCAACCAGAGGACGGTTGCCAAGTGGTTGGTTATAGCCATTCGACTAGGCTGTCCAACTACGCCAGCCAAGTCGCTGGTTATAGGGAGAATTTAAATGCTGCACATCATAAACAAGTCTCCGCTGACGAACATCTCGCTCGATAGTTGTTTGCGTGTTGCCCAATCCGGCGGGGATATCCTGCTTATCGAAGACGCGGTCTACGCTGCCACAACCGGCAATGCATTCGAGGGTAAAATACGCGAGGCGATGGGACGTTTCAAGATATATGTTTTGCAGCCCGATCTTGAAGCACGCGGACTTGCCGATCGCCTCATCGCAGGCGTACTGCCTGTGGATTACGGCGGCTTCGTCGATCTCACCACGACCAATAAAAACTGCCAATCCTGGCTTTAACTTTTAATATATAAGGAGAATTACCATGGCCAACATCGAAGTCGACGGAAAATCCTACGAAACCGACGAAGAGGGCTACCTCATCAATCTGGCTGACTGGAATACTGCAGTTGCCAACTACATCGCGAAAACTGAAAACGTCGACATGACAGACCAGCATTGGGAAGTGGTCAATTTTTTGCGTGAGTATTTTGAAGAGTATCAAATTGCACCGGCAGTTCGCGTCTTGACCAAAGCCATCGGCAAGAAATTTGGCGCGGAAAAAGGCAACAGCGAGTATCTGTACGGACTGTTCCCGTACGGCCCCGGCAAGCAGGCCTGCAAGATCGCCGGGTTGCCGAAGCCAACTGGCTGTATTTGATTTGGGCAACTGAGAAGATTTCACCGGGGCAGTCCCATGACCAGCATCCTGTTCGCAATACTGTTTTACTTTGCCACCTTGGTGTTTGTCGTGGGTACGCTGTACCGTATCGGCGTTTATACCCGTACTCCCGCCCCTCTCAAGATACCTACCACACCGGCACCCATTACCAGCGGCGGGGTGGTGTTGCGGATGATGCGCGAAGTGTTGTTGTTTGAAAGCCTGTTCAAAGCGAATCTATGGACGTGGGCCTTGGGATGGTTGTTTCATGCCAGCTTGGCGCTCGTTCTGTTGCGGCACTTGCGCTACTTCACCGAACCGGTTTGGGGATGGGTGGTGTTTATCCAGCCGTTTGGCATGTACGCCGGGATCACCATGCTGCTCGGCGTGGCCGGACTTTGGGCGCGGCGCATTTTTGTCGAGCGCATCCGCTACATCTCCACTCCCTCCGACCACTTGATGCTGGCACTGTTCTTGGTGATCGCGGCATCCGGCCTGACCATGAAATTCGTATCTCATACCGATGTGGTCGCGGTCAAGGGTTTCATGCTTGGTTTGATGTATTTCGCCCCGTCACATTCCGATGGCCAACTGCCCACGCATCCCGGTTTGTACGTTCATCTGGTATTGGTTGCAGTGCTGTTGATGATTTTCCCGATCAGCAAGCTGTTGCATGCCCCCGGATTGTTCTTTTCGCCGAGCCGTAACCAGGTGGATAACCCGCGCGACAAGCGTCATATTTCCGCATGGGCAAAACTGCTGGAGCCCAATGACATAGGGAACGCCAAATGAGTGCCGAGATCACCGCGCCAGCATATCGCATCATTCCTATCATCCCGGCTTTGAAGCCCGGGGCCATGCAAGGTAGCGGACCGTTTGTTGCGAACGAAAAGATTCAGGGAGCGCTCGGTTTCCCCGGCCAATTGGTTGACGACTGGCATGATCGGGCGATCGCCAAGATGGGCGATCTGCTCGGCAAGTACCGCTCGCTCAAAGTTTATATGGATGCTTGTGTGCACTGTGGTGCCTGTTCAGACAAGTGCCATTATTTCATCGGCACGCAGGATCCGAAAAACATGCCGGTGGCGCGGCAGGATTTGATGCGCAGCGTATACCGCCGTTATTTCACACTGCCGGGCAAAATATTCCCGAAACTGGTCGGTGCGCGCGATTTGACCCGCGAAGTGCTCGACGAATGGCACAACTACTTTCACCAATGTTCCGAGTGCCGGCGTTGCTCGGTATTCTGCCCGTACGGCATTGATACTGCCGAAGTCACGATGGCGGCGCGCGAAATTCTGGATTCCGTGGGCTACGGTCAAAAATATTCCAACGAGATCATCGGCAAGGTGCACCGTATCGGCAACAACCTCGGCCTGCCCGGGCCCGCACTCAGGGATACGCTGGAGGGGCTGGAAGAGGATGTCAAGGAAGACACCGGGATTGATGTGCGTTTTCCGATTGACGTGAAGGGAGCGGAAGTGCTGTTTATCACACCTTCGGCTGATTTCTTTGCCGAACCGCACATCGATAGCCTGATCGGCTATGCCAAGGTTTTTCACGCCACCGGCACCAGTTGGACCCTTTCTTCGATGTCTTCCGAGGCTGCCAACTTCGGCATGTTCATCGGTAATTATGACCAGCTCCGCACAATCGCCATGCGCATCCGCGAAGTCGCGCTGGAACTGGGTGTGAAGCGCATCGTGGTCGGCGAGTGCGGTCATGCATGGCGTGTCGCTTACAGCTTCTGGAATACCTTGACCGGAGTGGGAGATGGGGCGGATCCAAACGACCGGTTCGCCATGATGCTGCAAAAGCAGCTCGACCATCGCTACAAACAGCCGATGCACGTTTGTGAGTTCACCTGGGACATGATCCAACAAGGCGCGCTGTCATTCGACAAGGAAGCAAATGACAAACACATCATCACTTTCCATGATTCGTGCAACGTGGCACGTGGTTCACGCATGGGCGATTATGCCGGGGGGCAGTTCGATATTCCGCGCAACATCATCAAGGCCGTTGCAAACAATTTCGTCGAGATGGACCCTAGTACCACGCATGAACGGACTTTTTGTTGCGGTGGCGGTGGCGGGATATTGACCGATGACTTGCTGGATGTGCGCGTAAAAGGCGCGTTGCCGCGTATGGAGGTGTTGCAACAAGTGGTGGACGAACATGGGGTCAATTTCATGGCGTGTATATGCGCCATATGCAAGGCCCAATTCACCAAGGTCATGCCTATTTACGGATTCGACAGAAGAATGGTTGGCGGTGTTCACCAGTTGGTCAGTAATGCGATCAAGCTGGGTGCAAAATAACAATGGAGGCAGGCAATGTCATCAATAAATGAAACAACTCAACCCACTACGTTCCGCCGTTATAAAGACGGCGACAACAAGATTGGCCGCCTGAATGAAAAAATCATGCAGGCGAGCCATACGCACAAGTGTCCGACCTACATCCAGTCCACACCGCCATGCCAGGGAAGTTGCCCAGCCGGTGAGGATATCCGCGGCTATCTGGCCATCGTGCGCGGCACCGAAAAACCGCCGGTCGGGGCCGATGGCAAGCCGGCCATGCCCTGGCAGGAATATGCATTTCGCCGCTTGACCGAGGCCAATCCCTTTCCTTCGGTGATGGGCCGGGTATGCCCCGCCCCGTGCGAGACCGGTTGCAACCGCAATGCGCTTGAAGACCACGTCGGTATCAATTCGGTGGAACATTTTCTAGGTGAATATGCGATAAGCAACAATCTTGCATATAGCAAGAGCGCGGCGCCAACCGGTAAAAAAGTGGCGGTGATCGGCGGCGGGCCGGCCAGCTTGTCGTGCGCCTATCAGCTTACCCTGAAGGGGCATGAGGTCACCGTGTTCGACGAGCACGAGCATCTCGGTGGCATGATGCGCTATGGTATCCCGGGTTTCCGTACTCCGCGTGAAGTGCTGGATGCGGAAATCAAGCGCATCATCGATCTGGGTGTAAAAACCAGGATGAAATGCCGCGTTGGCAGCGACATCACACTTGAGCAGATCCGCAAGGAATTCGATGCCGTTTTCCTCGGCATGGGTGCTCAAGCCGGTCGTGCGTTACCCATTGCGGACAGCTCGGCACCCAATGTGGTGACTGCGACGGCCTTTCTCAAGGCTTTCAATGATGGTCGTCTCCAGCACGTCGGCAAGCGCGTAGTGGTGGTCGGGGGCGGTGATACCTCGATCGACGTGGCTACAGTTGCACGGCGTCTTGGCCATCTTGAGGAATCCAAGCCGACAGATTTCGAGCAGGCCATCGCAGGACAGATCGCGCATGACGTAGCAGAGATCTCGGCCAAGCAGGGTGCCGAAGTGACGCTGACCTCGATCTTCGCCATCGACAAGATGCAGGCGAACAAGCACGAAATAGAACAAGCGCTGGCAGAAGGCATCGCGATCCGCGGCAGTCTGGTGCCGATAGGCATCGTGCGAGGTGCGGATGGACGCGCCACAGCGTTGCGCGTCAGCCAGTGCGAGGCAAAAATGGCCGGCGGCAAACTGGAAGTAAAAACTATCGAGGGTACCGAACAGGATATTCCCGCCGACCTGATCGTGTCCGCGATCGGTCAGGCAGTGGACTTTACCGGACTGGAAGAATTCAACAATGGCAAGGGCGCGGTCTCTGCGGATCGCAATTATCTGGTTGCCGGACAACAAGGCGTGTTCGCAGGCGGTGACATCATACGCCCGCATCTGCTGACTACGGCCATCGGTCACGGCTCAATCGCGGCAGATGGCATACACAATTTCCTGCTCGGCAAGGATCTGGAAAAGCGCCCCAAGATCGATGCCCACCAGTTCGACCTGATGCGCAAGATGATGGAAAAAGGTCTGGAAATAAAGGAGACACACGAGCCGTTGCGTGGCACTGACCTCTCCAGCGTGGCGGTACACAACTTCGACAATCGTTCGGATCGCTATGTGATACCGCACGACAAACTTTTCTTGGGACACTTTTCCATTGTCGCGCGGAACAGGCGCAACGTCATCACTCTGAGCAAGGAATCCGCGCTGGGTAATTTTCAGGATCGTTTAGGCGTGCTGGCCCAGGAACAGGCAGTGGCGGAAGCCAAGCGTTGCATGAGCTGTGGCATGTGTTTCGAGTGCGACAATTGCGTGGTGTACTGCCCGCAAACCGCCGTGTTCCGGGTGCCCAAGGCCAAAGCCACGCTCGGCCGCTATGTGGACACCGATTACAACAAGTGTATCGGCTGCCATATTTGCGCGGATGTCTGCCCGACGGGTTATATCCAGATGGGTCTGGGCGAGTAGATAAATGTTGAAGCTGATCGCAACGCTGGCGGTTCTCTGTTGCTGCACGACTGCCGGTGCCACAGAAGGTTACCGTATGCCCAAGCTAGATATCGGCAAGGGCGGCCAGTGCGTGGAAGAGCCGCAGTGGATGCGAAAAAATCACATGCACGTGCTGTTAAAGCAGCGCGATGAAACCGTGCACAAAGGCATACGTGACGATAAGCACAGTCTGAAAAACTGTATCGAGTGCCATGCCAGCACGCGCGACAACAGTGTGATCGGGCGTGCCGACAGTTTCTGCGAGGGTTGTCATCGATACGAGGCAGTCAAGATCGATTGCTTTGAATGTCATTCCAGCAAACGAAGTTCGGCATTGGTACAGAAAGAGCATTAAATGAGCGACACCAATGTGCAGCGCAGGCAATTCCTGAAAACCTCGGTTGGCGCGGCGGCGGTCGCTATCGCCCCGGGCATGTTACTGTTCGATATGGCGCACGGCAAGTCCGAGGCGGTTTCAAGCAAAGTACGCTGGGGCATGCTGATCGACACCGCAAACTGCGCGGACGGTTGCAACGACTGCGTGACCGCATGCAATAAGGAAAACGGCTTGTCCGGCGGCTTGAGTCCGACCGACTCCCAATGGATCCGCAAGGTCGAACTCAAGGACATGCGCGGTGGCCGGACGCTGGCACTTCCGATGATGTGTCAGCATTGCGAAAATCCCCCCTGCGTGGACGTCTGTCCGACTGGCGCTTCGTTCAAGCGCGCTGACGGTATCGTGCTGGTCGACAAGCATCTCTGCATTGGTTGCCGCTACTGCATGATGGCCTGCCCGTACAAGGCCCGTTCCTTCGTACACGAACCGCTGCATGACCAGAAGCCCGATGTGCCACGTGGCAAAGGCACTGTGGAAAGCTGCACGATGTGCGTGCATCGCGTGGATAAGGGTCAGCAACCTGCTTGTGCCGAGGCTTGCCCGAATAAATCCATACTGTTCGGCAATCTCAACGACCCTGATAGCGAGATTTCAAAAAAGATACGCACCGTCGCTTCCACCCAGGTGCGCGCTGATCTGGGGCTTAATACCGGCATCCGTTACCAGGGAATATAAATAAAATGGCCGGCCACTCTCCACTACAGTTCAAAAACCGACTTTTCTTCTCACTGATCGCGGCGGCTGGCGTGGCCGTGCTGGCAGGATTGTTCGCCGTGTATTTGATGGATGAACACGGCCACATCATCACCGGCATGAATAATCAGATCGTCTGGGGCATCCCGCATGTATTCGCTATTTTCATGATAGTGGCCGCATCCGGCGTGCTCAACGTGTCATCCATCGGATCGGTGTTCAACAAGCCCGCTTACAAGGCAAGGGCGCCCTTGGCCGGCCTGCTATCGATCGCCATGTTGGCCGGTGGTTTGACTGTACTGATGCTGGATCTCGGCAGACCGGACCGCATCATCGTTGCCGCGACCAACTTCAATCCGACCTCGGTTTTCGCATGGAATGTGCTGTTGTATTCCGGCATGTTCGCCGCGGTGGCCGTGTATCTCTGGACCATGATGGAGCAGCGCATGAAACCTTGGTCAAAACCTGCGGGTTTTGTGGTGTTCATCTGGCGATTCGTGCTGACCACCGGTACTGGTGTGATCTTCTCCTTTCTGGTGGCGCGTCAGGCCTATGGCACGGCGATCCTGCCGCCGATGTTCATCGTCATTTCCTTCGCCTGGGGGCTGGCGGTATTTCACATCGTACAGTCGGCCATTTACGAGTGGAACGACAAAACACTGGACGAGTACGTGCAGAAACGCATGAAGAACTTGTTGGGCGTCTTCGTGATTGCCGCGCTTTATTTTGTCGTGGCCTATCACCTGACCAATTTATATTTTGCGCATCAGGCGGATTTTGAACATTTCATCCTTTCCGCGGGTGGCATTTATCCGCTGATGCTCTGGGTTGGATATGGAGTGCTCGGCAATCTGTTGCCGCTGCTGCTGATCTACCTTCCTGGTTTGGGCAAGTCCAGACATGTGACTTCGGCATCAGTGCTGATCATTTTGGGCGGTTTCGCACTGCTATATGTGCTACTCATCGGCGGCCAAGCCTTCCCGCTGTCCATCTTCCCGGGTTTTGAGGTGAAGAGCAGTTTCGGCGACGGCGAAATCGGCCTCTATCATCCTTCCTTGCCCGAGTTTCTGCTGGGATTGGGCGGAGTCGGGGTAGCCTTCCTGATCACCGCCATCGGTATCCGGGTGCTGGATTTTGTGCCGCACGAGATACCCAAAAAAGCAGGGAATCTCTGAATAAGTCCCCTTATGAACCGCTGCGGAGGTTCCATAACATGACCAACCGGATGCTGATTTCCGCTGCACATAAATCCTCCGGAAAGACCATGGTCAGCATAGGTTTGTGTGCCGCGTTGAAGAAACTCGGACACGCAGTCCAGCCATTCAAAAAAGGCCCCGATTACATCGACCCGATGTGGCTCAGCCAGGCGTCAGGGCGCGCCTGTCGCAACCTCGACCTGTACCTGATGGAACGCGACGACATAGTCGCCACCTTTGCGCGCCACAGCGCGGAAGTGAATCTGGTCGAGGGCAACAAGGGACTTTACGACGGTCTTGCGCTGGACGGCAGCAACAGTAACGCCGCCCTGGCGAAGCTGCTCGACCTGCCGGTGTTCCTGGTGATCGATGCGCGCGGCATGACGCGCGGCATCGCGCCGCTGATCCTCGGCTATCAGGCGTTCGACCGCGACATCGATATCGCGGGGGTGATCCTCAACAACCTCGGCGGTTCCCGGCACGAAGCCAAGCTGCGCGCTGTCATCGAACATTACACCGATGTGCCGGTGATCGGCGCGATCCATCACGACGAGCGGCTCAGTATCGTCGAACGCCATCTTGGCCTGATGCCCAGCAACGAGTCACATGTTGCCACGGCAAAGATCAAACAGATCGGTGACGCCATCGCGGAACAAGTCGATCTTGACAAGCTGCTCGCGCTGTCTGATGTATTGGCGCGCGATGCCGAAATCTCCCCTCCCCCTTGCAGGGGGAGGGTTGGGGAGGGGATAGAAGCGACCATGCCGAGCAGTTCTACCCCCATCCTAACCTTCCCCCTGCAAGAGGGAAGGAATAAAAAAGTGCGCATCGGCATCGCGCGCGATCGCGCCTTCGGCTTCTATTACGCCGACGACCTCGATGCACTGGAAGCTGCGGGGGCGGAACTGGTGCCGTTCGATGCGTTACGCGATGCAAGCTTGCCGGAAGTGGATGCGCTGTATATCGGCGGCGGCTTTCCCGAGACTTGTGCCGCCGAACTGGAGGCCAACAGCGCGCTGCGTGCCCAGATCAAACAGGCCATAGTTAATGGTATGCCGACCTATGCCGAATGCGGCGGACTGATGTATCTGTCACGCGGCATCGAATATCAGGGGCGCACCTACCAGATGGTCGGCGCTATCCCCGGCGATGTAAAGATGCACGACAAACCCATCGGTCGAGGCTACGTGCATCTCAAGGAAGATGAAATACATCCGTGGCCGCGCTCCAATACTCCAGCGAAGCAGATCAAGGCGCACGAGTTCCATTACTCCAGTCTGGAGAACCTTCCGCCGGACACCTGCTTCGCTTACCATGTCGAGCGGGGTTACGGCATAGACGGGGAGCGGGACGGCATCATCCTGCACAACCTGCTGGCTTCCTACACCCATTTGCGCACCATCGGCAGTTGCTACTGGGCGACCCGCTTCGTCGCATTCATTCAGCGGCAAAGGGAACAACGACATTTCGAACAAACACACTCCAGCGAGCAAGCAATATGACACAAAATCTTTATCAAGCCGCCATCGCTGCCTTCGACCAAGCCAACGCGGAAGATCCGAACAAGGAGATGGCGGATGGCAAGGAATACCCCAAGGAGCTGCTCTACGCGCAACGCATGACCGGGATGCAGGAACGTTATGTGCCCGAAGCATCCGAGGCGGTGAAGCTCGCAGTGCGAGCGCAACACATCCAGCGCTGGAAGATCCCGCGCAGCAACTATCCCATGGACAGAATAGGCTATCTGCAATGGCGTACCGGTCTGTACAAGTTCCACGCCGAGACTGCCGGGAACCTGATGAGAGAAGCAGGTTATGACGACGAAATGATCGCTCGCGTCAGAACTATCGTCAGCAAAAAGAGCTTGAAGAGCAATCCGGAAACACAGTTGATGGAAGATGTGGTCGATCTGGTATTCATCGAACATTACCTGGTCGGGTTTGCCGCGCAGCACCCGGAGTACGACGAAGCCAAGTGGATATTGATCATCAAGAAGACATGGAACAAGATGTCGCCGCACGCACATGAGTTTGCGCTTGCGGGCAAGATCAAACTGCCGGAAGCGCTGGTGCCGCTGATCCTGACGGCAGTCCGATAACATGGACTTTCTGCCGATCTTCCTGAACGTCAAGGGCAAGCTGTGCCTGGTGGTCGGTGGCGGCGAAGTTGCCAAGCGCAAGGCAGGCGTGCTGCTGGAGGCGGGGGCGAATTTGCGCGTGGTCGCACCGGAGATCGAGCCTGCGCTCGCGGAACAGAAAGGTGTCAAAGCCATCGTGGCACGCTTCGAGGCTCATCACCTCGATGGTGTGACACTGGTCATTGCGGCTACCGATGACCGCAATGTCAATCAGCAAGTATCCGAATTGGCGCGCGCGCGCAACATCCCGGTGAATGTCGTTGATGATCCCGAACTGTGCAGCTTCATCATGCCGGCCATCCTCGACCGCTCGCCGCTGATGGTGGCATTCTCCAGCGGTGGTGCGTCGCCGGTGCTGACGCGCATGATGCGCGGCAAACTGGAAACCATGATCCCGCAGAACTACAGCCGCCTTGCGGCGTTCGCGGAGCGCTTCCGCGAGCTGGTCAAGCAGCGCGTCACCAATCCGGCGAAGCGCCGCATCTTCTGGGAGAGTGCGCTGGAAGGCGTGGTTGCCGAGAAGGTGCTGACCGGCGATGAAAGCAGCGCTGAGACGATGCTGCAACAGATGCTGGCGAACGAGGACAACATCCAGCGCGGCGAGGTGTATCTGGTCGGCGCCGGCCCCGGCGATCCGGACCTGTTGACCTTTCGCGCCTTGCGCCTGATGCAGAAGGCCGATGTGGTGGTGTATGACAATCTGGTATCCAAGCCGATACTCGAGATGACGCGGCGCGATGCAGAGCGCATCTACGTGGGCAAAAAACGCGACAACCACACCCTGCGCCAGGAAGAGATAAACGAACTGCTGGTGCGTCTGGCCAAGGAAGGCAAGCGCGTGTTGCGCCTCAAGGGCGGCGACCCGTTCATCTTCGGGCGCGGCGGCGAGGAGATCGAGACTTTGGCGGCGGAAGGCATTCCGTTCCAGGTGGTGCCCGGCATCACCGCAGCTTCCGGCGTGGCTTCCTACGCGGGCATCCCGCTGACGCACCGTGATCATGCGCAGTCCTGCGTGTTCGTCACAGGTCACCTGAAGGACGGCACGATGAACCTCGATTGGGACGCACTGGCCAGACCAAAGCAGACCGTGGTGGTTTATATGGGGCTGCACGGGCTGGATACCTTGTGTGCCAAGCTCGTCGAACATGGATTGCCGGACACCACGCCCATCGCTATCGTGCAGCAGGGCACTACGCAGAACCAGCGTGTCATCACCGGCACATTGGCTACGCTGCCGGGGATCGTGTTGATTGAAAAACTGCAAGCCCCGACTTTGATCATCGTCGGCGGGGTCGTCACCCTCAGGGAAAAACTTTCCTGGTTCAATCCCAAAATTTCCGAGTAGACATTCAGTAAACAGCCGTAGCCAACCAACCCGTTAAGGAGAATCAGGATGAAACAAATTTCACTCAAGCATGTAATTGTCTTGGCAATGTTGATGTTCAGCATGGGTGGCGTAATGGCCGAAGACGCGAAACTGAAGCCCTTCGTGCTGGGTTCAAAGGGCGAGGGCACGGTTGCGGAGAAAACAGAACAGGCGAAAGCGGCATTGGTTGCAGGAGGATTTACCGTGGTCGGCAACTATTCGCCTTATGCCGATGCCGTTATTCTGGTCGTCACCAACGATGAGTTGAAGAAGAATGCGGCAGATTCCGAACATGGCGGATTCGGCGCGATACAAAGAGTGGCTATCACCAAAGCAAAAGACGGGGTGCAGGTGAGCTATACCGACCCGGTTTATATGGCGAATATCTATCGCATGAAAGGTGATTTAAGCGGTGTTGCGGCAGGACTGGGTGCAACGCTGGGCAAAGTGGAAGAGTTCGGAGCCAAGCAGGGAATGACCGCCAGTCAAGCGCGCAAATACCACTACATGCTGGGCATGGAATATTTCGACGAGCCTAGTGTATTGGCCGAATACGCCAGCTACGAGGAGGCGGTTCAAGCAGTTGATGCAAAACTGTCTGCCAACAAGAACGGTGTCAGCAAAGTCTATCGAGTGGATATTCCCGGCAAGAAGGAAAGCGTGTTCGGTGTCGCCCTGAAGGGCGCAACAGAAGATGACAGATATATGGATGATCGTTTCATCATGAGCGAGATCGATTTTCGCGATATCAAATCCACGGCACACCTACCCTATGAGGTGCTGGTTTCCGACAACAAGGTTTATGCCTTGTATGCCCGTTTTCGTATCGCGATCAACTTTCCGGATTTGAGCATGATGGGAAAAAACAGCTTCATGAATATTATGAAAACCCCGGAAGCGATTCGTAACGCACTGCAGAAAACCGTTCAGAAATAATGAGCCGGATGCAAGGATCCGGTCCATGAAGCTGTATCCGTTGAAGTATTGTGTTTCACCAGAAAGCAAGCCAACAAGGAAAATGATATGTCCACAGAATTAATTGAGGCGGTGAGATCAGGAAATGCCAATCACGCCAGATCGTTGCTTGATACAGGCGCAGACAGCAACTCACGCGATGGAGAAGGCGCCACGGCGCTGATGCTGGCTTGCCACTCCGGTAATCTGCCCATGGTCATGGCATTGATCGAAGCCGGTGCGGAAGTCAATGCAAGCGATGAACGCGGTTGGACACCGCTGATGAAGGCGGTCTACAACGCGGAGCTGAATCGTGGATACGCGGATGTGGTGCAAGCCCTCATCGAGGCCGGAGCGAACATTGAGGCACCTATCAGCTATGGTATCCGCCCCCTGATGCTGGCGGCAGGCTATGGCGAGACGGCGGTGGTCGAGACACTGCTGGGGGCGGGCGCCGATGTCATGGCGCGCAACGAGGGCGGTCTCACGGCGCTGATGATGGTGAAGCAAAAGCACTACGTGGATGTGATCAATCTGTTGCACGAAGCGGAGCGGGAAGCGGGAGTAGGTGAGGGCAGTTGCTCGAGCAAAAACGAACCCGGATCGAAAGTGGTGACTTTTCTGAAACCCGGCCACAAGCACTGATCGTTCAATGTACAAAAATTCGGGTTTGTTTTAACTCCATGAGGGATAGAAATGCCTTATTTCGTTTACAAGATCTTTGAAACACCGATCCGCCGTTTGGAAAAACTGGAACAGCATGACACGTTCCGTGAGGCATCGAGTCGGGCCAAACAACTGCGCGGCGAGCTTGCCAGCGATGCGGCATATGTCATCAAAGTGATCTTTGCCGAAACAGAGTTACACGCCGAGGACTTGCTCTATCAAGTACGTGAATCAGTTCCCAATCAGCAAGATGATTAAGCACACGCAATGGATGAAACAGCTTATCGGCAGGCGCTGACAACATCGATTCCGCGTTATTGTCCGTTTGAAAAAACTGTTTTGACGCACTGCGCGGATTGTTCGAAAGCAGAGAAGCATAATATTGCCGAACGTGAAGTCGTTGCCTGCGGCAATACTGAAGCACATCAGCGTTGTATCGCGTTCCGTGACTCGTTGCGGCACAACTTCACTTTCACGCTGGGTAAATTGCATATCGATGGGCCGCTGCCGCATGCACAGGAAATGCGTATGCAATGCGGAGGTTTGAGAGGACTGCAGTTTTCACTGGATGCCAATGATCAGGTGCGTGATGTCGACGCCTTGTTGGAGATGGCGCAGCAGAAGTTTGGCGGATTGGCAGACTTTCCTTACGTGCAGATTGTCCGATGGTCAAATACCCATTACAAGGCACGTTAGACTTTTTTACCGGCAGCTAATTTGCTGCACAACACAGGAGCAACAACAGCATCATGTCAGAACAGCCCACGGAAATAAAATTGCACCAGCAATCACGCTTGCTCGAAATCACTTTCGAGAGCGATGTGTGTTATCAACTGCCGTATGAGTTCCTGCGTGTGTATTCGCCATCGGCCGATGTCAGCGGTCACGGCCTGGGACAGGAGGTATTGCAGGTAGGCAAAATGGAGGTAGGAATCAGCGAACTGATTCCAGTAGGCAGCTATGCCGTACAAATCAATTTTGATGACGGGCATGACACCGGGCTTTACACCTGGGAATATCTTTACAAGTTGGGAGAAAATCAGGCTGCGCTATGGCAGGATTATCTGGACCGGGTCGCTGCTGCCGGTGCCAGCCGCGAATCACGCCCCTGATCAATAAATACTGAAAATACCCGACAAAACTAGTCAACATAGTTTAAAATCCAAATCCAAGCCTTTTATCTGATCCAGGAGTGAGTGATGAGTTTTATCGAAACAGATGTACAAAGCGCATTGAAGAATTTGATCGACCCGAATACAAAAAAGGATTTTGTCAGCGGAAAGTCCGTGAAGAACATCAAGATCAGCGGAAGCGATGTGGCGCTGGATATTTTGCTCGGCTATCCGGCCAAGAGCGTGTGGGACGAGATACGCGCGATGGTCGAAGCGCATCTGAAAACGTCGTTGCCGGGTGCGGGCAAGATCAGCGTGAGCGTGTCCAGCAAAGTCGTGCCGCACGCGGTGCAGCGCGGCGTAAAACTGGTGGAAGGCGTGAAGAACATCATCGCGGTGGCGAGCGGCAAGGGCGGTGTGGGTAAATCCACCACGGCGGTGAATCTGGCCCTGGCTCTGGCTGCCGAGGGCGCGCGCGTCGGTGTGCTGGATGCCGATATCTACGGTCCTTCGCAACCCACCATGCTGGGCATTTCCGGCCAACCAAAATCAGCCGATGGAAAATCCATAGAACCGATGACCAATCACGGCCTGCAAGCCATGTCCATCGGTTTCATGATCGACGGCGATGATACGCCCATGGTCTGGCGCGGCCCGATGGTGACGCAGGCGCTCGACCAGTTGCTGCACCAGACGCGCTGGGACAATCTGGATTATCTGGTGGTTGATCTGCCGCCCGGTACCGGCGACATCCAGTTGACGCTGGCGCAAAAGGTGCCGGTGACCGGCGCGGTGATCGTCACCACGCCGCAGGACATCGCGCTGATGGACGCACGCAAGGGACTCAAGATGTTCGAGAAGGTCGGCATCAAGATCGTCGGCATCGTGGAAAACATGAGCACGCACATTTGCTCGAAATGCGGCCACGAGGAGCACATCTTCGGAGCGGGTGGCGGGGAAAAGATGTGCGCCGATTACAACGTCGAATTCCTGGGCGGCCTGCCACTGGACATTCGCATCCGCGAGCAGACGGATTCCGGTAATCCTACAGTTGTAGCTGACCCGGACGGCAACATCGCCAAGGTGTACAAGCAGATCGCACGCCGCATCGCGGTCAAGGTCGCCGAGATGGCGCAGGACCACAGCGCCGCGTTCCCGAAGATCGTGGTGCAAAACACCTGACCAACTGCAACCGAGCATGATTCGGAAGCATGACCAAGGCCGGTTTGCCGGCCTTGGTCATGCAGTAAGTTACCCCGCACCGGGCAGTTGCACGTATCCGTTCATCATCCCATTGTTGCACGCCGGTTCCAGTCAAATTTGTACCCAGGCTTGCCTTGTGAACAAACTTGGACTAAACTAGTCCTAGTTAGGTGAGGTAAACATGTTACGACTGAGCAAAATGGCTGATTACGGCACACAGGTGATGACTTATATGGCAAGGGATCAGGCCGTGCACAGCGCCAGCGAGGTGGCGACTGAGTTGGGTATCGCAGCACCTTCGGTGAGCAAGATCCTCAAGATGCTGGTGCGCAAGAACCTTGTTACTTCGGTGATGGGTGCCAAAGGTGGCTACCAGCTGGCTCGTCATCCCGCGGAAATTTCGGTCGCCGAGATCATCGATGCGATGGATGGTCCGATCTCGATCACCGAGTGCAGCGGTACCACGACCTGCGAGCGTGAGTCTACCTGCACGACGCGCAGCAATTGGCAAGGGATCAATCAAATCATCCAGGATGCGCTGGAAAAAGTGAATCTCGCTGAAATGATCGCACCCAAGCCGCAGATTGTTGACATGAGTGCGCTGCGTTCGCGAGGTGTTTTCGTATGAAGTTTAATTGGAGATGAACATGGCTATCACGATGACAGAATCAGCGGCAATACACATCCGCAATCAGGTCGAGAAGAGCGGCAAAGGGGTCGGATTGCGCCTCGGGGTGAAGAAATCGGGATGCAGCGGCTTTGCCTATACCATGGATATCGCGCAGGAAGTGCAAGAGTCCGACAAGGTTTTCGAGAGCTTTGGCGCAAAGGTGCTGGTAGATGCAGAGAGCCTGTCCTTTCTTGATGGGACGGAGCTTGCATATGTGAAGGAAGGATTGGGACATGTGTTCAAGTTCAACAATCCCAATGTCAAGGATCAATGCGGCTGCGGCGAAAGCTTTGCGGTTTAGGAGCTATCCATGAGCACTGCACTGCACAATCTGGTCAACCAGCCCTACAAACATGGCTTCGTGACCGACATCGAAACCGAGGCGGTGCCCAAAGGCTTGAGCGAAGCCGTGATACGCATAATCTCGAAAAAGAAGGAAGAGCCGGAGTGGCTGCTCGAGTTTCGCCTGGCAGCTTACCGGCACTGGCTGACCATGGAGGAGCCGGCCTGGGCGAATGTTAGTTATCCCAGGATCGATTTTCAGGAGATCATTTATTTCGCCCAACCCAAGCCGAAGAAACAGTTGGCCAGCATGGACGAAGTCGATCCGGAACTGAGGCGCACCTTCGAGAAACTCGGCGTGCCCCTGCACGAACAAAAACTGATGACCGGGGTAGCGGTCGACGTGATCTTCGACAGCGTATCGGTGACCACGACCTACAAGGCGAAGCTGGCCGAGATCGGGATCATTTTCTGTTCCTTCTCCGAAGCGGTGCGGGAGTATCCGGAACTGGTGAAGCAATATCTGGGCAGCGTGGTACCGAGCGGTGATAACTTCTATGCCGCACTCAATTCGGCAGTGTTCACCGACGGCTCTTTTTGCTACATCCCGAAAGGGACAAAGTGCCCGATGGACCTGTCCACCTATTTCAGGATCAATACCGAAGGCTCGGGACAGTTCGAGCGCACCCTGATCATTGCCGAGGAAGGCAGCTCGGTGTGTTATCTGGAAGGCTGCACCGCGCCGCAGTTCGACACCAACCAGTTGCATGCGGCAGTGGTCGAGCTGGTGGCACTGGACCGTGCCGATATCAAATATTCGACGGTGCAGAACTGGTATGCCGGGGATGAGGACGGCAAGGGCGGGATCTACAATTTCGTCACCAAACGCGGCCTGTGCAAGGGCGTCAATTCCAAGATCTCCTGGACCCAGGTCGAAACCGGCTCCGCGATCACCTGGAAGTATCCGAGCTGCGTGCTGCTGGGTGACAACTCCATCGGCGAATTCTATTCGGTGGCGCTGACGAATCATATGCAGCAGGCCGATACCGGAACGAAAATGATCCATGTCGGCAAGAATACCCGCAGCAAGATCATCTCAAAAGGGATCTCTGCCGGGCGTTCCAGCAACAGCTACCGGGGTCTGGTCAAGGTCGGCAGCCGCGCTTCCGGAGCCAGGAATTATTCACAGTGCGATTCGATGCTGATCGGCGACCGGTGTGCGGCGAACACTTTCCCCACCATAGACGTGCAGAACACCACGGCCACGATCGAGCATGAGGCATCAACGTCCAAGATCGGCGAAGACCAGATGTTCTTCTTCGCGCAGCGCGGGATCGGTTCGGAAGAAGCGATCTCAATGATCATCAACGGTTTTTGCAAGGATGTGTTCGTGCATTTGCCGATGGAATTTGCGGTCGAGGCTACCAAGCTGCTCGGCCTGAAACTTGAAGGGAGCGTAGGGTGATCAACAAAGGTAGCAAGATATTGCTGGAAGTCAAAAACCTCAAGGCGGCAGTTGACGGTATCGAGATATTGAAGGGGGTCGATCTCACCGTTCGTGCGGGCGAAGTGCATGCCATCATGGGCATCAACGGCTCGGGCAAGAGCACATTTTCCAAAGTCCTGGCGGGGCATCCCGACTATACAGTTTCTGGTGGTACAGCCATGTTCGAGGGCAAAGACCTCTTCGCGCTGGCGCCGGAGGAACGTGCACGGGCCGGACTTTTTCTTGCGTTCCAGTATCCGGTCGAGATCCCCGGTGTGTCGAACAGCGCTTTGTTGCGCATGGCCTACAACACGCTCCAGACCGAACGCGGACTGGAGGAGCTCGACCCGCTGGAGTTCGAGGATCTGGTGCAGGAAAAGCTGAAGGTCGTCGAAATGGATCCGAGCTTTCTCGGACGGAGCGTCAATGAAGGATTTTCCGGTGGCGAGAAGAAGCGCAACGAGATCCTGCAAATGGCTGTGCTGGAACCCAGGCTGGCGATCCTTGATGAGACCGATTCGGGTCTCGACATCGATGCATTGAGGATAGTGGCCAAGGGTGTGAACAGCCTGCTGTCATCCGACAATGCGGTGGTGATGGTGACGCATTACCAGCGCCTGCTGAATTACATCGTGCCGGATTACGTGCATGTGATGGATGGCGGGCGCATCGTCAGAACCGGCGGCAAAGAACTCGCGCTGGAGCTGGAATCACGCGGCTACGACTGGCTCAGGGTGGCGGCGTGAATCTGACCAAAGAACAATGCTTCGAGCAGCTATTGCTCGGCAATGCCGTCAAACGGGTGCACGGCCATGAGCTTTTTGGATCGGAAGGCTGGCTGGAACAGATCCGCGCCGAAGCATTGGAGCATGCCAGAACCCTTAACTTCCCGTCGGTCCGGCATGAAGACTGGCGCTTCACGGATTTGTCACCGCTGTTTCTGCACGGTTTCCATCCGGTCGGCTCCTTTGCCCGGTTGACTCTGGCTGACATCGAGAGATTTTTGATCCCCGGCGCGATCCGTCTGGTCTTTGTCGACGGGTGTTATGTCGCAGGACTTTCCGATTTGACGCCAGCGGGGGCTGGCGTGACGGTGGCATCCCTGGTCGAATATTTCGGGGCAGAGTGCCTCGGAGACCAATTGGTCGGGGCAAATTTCGGGCGGCTTGCCCCATACAAGCAGGATGCGTTTGTCGCCCTGAACACCAATTTCTTCGAAGACGGCGCTTGGGTCCATGCGGCAGGTGATGTAACAGCACCGATACATTTACTAAATGTTGCGACCAGGCGCGAAGCACCCTCCGCGATCTATCCACGCTGCATGGTGGTGATGGAGCCTTCCAGCCGCGCGACCGTGATAGAGGATTACGTCGGTCTTGACGACGGGATCTATTTTTCAAATGCGGTGACTGAGGTGGTTCTGAAGGAGCATGCGCAGTTGCAGCACGTTCGGGTGCAGCGCGAAGAAAAAAATGCATTCCACATCGGACACTGCGCTGTCGAGTCCGGCAAGGGCAGCGTTTATTCCTCGACCTCGATTGCATTGGGAGCGCGCGTGTCGCGCCATAGTCTGCATGTCACTCAGCAAGGAGAAGGCGCACAAATGCACCTCAACGGGCTGGCATTGATCGCAGGTCGCCAGATCGCCGACACGCATACCCTGATCGATCATGCCGCACCCAGAGGCAAGAGTGTCCAATTGCACAAATGCATCGCCGACGGATCGGCGCATGCGGTTTTCAGCGGCAAGATCATGGTTCATGTGGGAGCGACAGGAACCGACTCCGCGCAAAGCAGCCGCAACCTGTTGCTTTCGGACAAGGCGCACATCGACACCCAGCCGCAACTTGAGATCTTCAACGATGATGTGAAATGCCAGCACGGCGCGACGGTCGGTCAGATCGACGCCGACGCACTGTTCTTCCTCAAGAGCCGCGGGCTGACCGATGAGCGCGCACGTAATCTGCTCACCCATGCTTTTGCCACCGAGATCATCGTCAAGATCCCGGCGCCTGCTTTGGTCGATTCGCTGAGCAAGACGATCCTTGAACGTATGACAGGGGAACATGTAACAGGGGAACATGTAACAGGTGAACGTCTGGGCGGAGTCCGCACATGAAGATCGAAACCATGGCTGTTAAGGAAGTGAGTGGCGACCGAATCAATATCGATCAGATAAGGGCCGATTTTCCGATACTCGGCCTGCGGGTTTCCGGCAAGCCGCTGGTCTATCTGGATAACGCGGCCAGCAGCCAGATGCCGCAGGCGGTCATCGACCGTATCGTGCGCTATCAGACCCAGGAGCATGCCAATATCCACCGAGCCGTTCATTACTTAAGCGAACTGGCCACCAGGGAATTCGAGGCGGCGCGCATCAAGGTGCAGCATTTCCTTAACGCGAAAGAGTCGCGCGAGATCATTTTCACGCGCGGCACGACGGAAGCCATCAACCTGGTGATGCACGGCTATGGCCGCGCCTTCATCGGGAAAGGCGACGAGATCATCCTGTCCGGCCTGGAACACCATGCCAACATCGTCCCCTGGCAGATGCTCGCTCAGGAAAAAGGCGCAGTGTTGCGCGTGATCCCGATGAACGATGCCGGTGAATTGCTGATAGCCGAATTCGAAGCGCTGTTCAATGAAAGGACAAAGTTCCTGGCGCTGTCGCATGTGTCGAATGCGCTCGGCACGATCAATCCGGTCAAGCAGATGGTCGCATACGCTCACAAGCACGGCGTGCCGGTGTTGCTCGACGGTGCCCAGGCCGCGCCGCATCAGGCGCTCGACATGCAGGACCTGGACTGCGATTTCTATGCGTTCTCCGGTCACAAGATGTGCGGCCCGACCGGCATCGGCGTGCTTTACGGCAAGGCACACCTGCTGGAGAAGATGCAGCCCTTTATGGGCGGCGGCGACATGATACTTTCGGTGACCTTCGAGAAGACCACCTACAACGTCATCCCATCCAAATTCGAGGCGGGTACGCCGCCCATCATGGCGGCGATCGCGCTGGGTACAGCGATCGATTACTTGAATGGGATAGGTTTGGCCAAGATCGAAATGTATGAACAGGAGCTATTGGATTACGCGACCGGGCGGGTCTCGGCCATGCCCGGGGTTAGGATCATCGGCACGGCCAGGAATAAGGCTGCCGTGTTGTCATTCGAAATCAAGGGGGTGCACCCGCACGACGTGGGCACGATCCTGAACGCGGACGGCATCGCGATCCGCACCGGTCATCATTGCGCCCAGCCGGTGATGCAGCGCTTCCATGTACCGGCGACCGCGCGCGCCTCATTTGCCTTTTACAACACCAAGCAGGAGATCGACAAGCTGGTCGACGGCATACGCAAAGTGCAGGAGATGTTCTCATGAGCGACATGCGCCAGCTTTATCAGGAAGTGATACTCGATCACAACCGCAAGCCGAGGAACTTCGGTTCGATACTCGGCGCGAACCGGCATGCCGACGGGCATAACCCGCTTTGCGGCGATCACATCAAGCTGTCGATGAACGTGCAGGGAGACAAGATCGAGGCCATCGCCTTCGAGGGGGAGGGTTGCGCGATATGCAAGGCGTCGGCCTCGATGATGACAGGCGCAGTCAAAGGGAAATCGGTGCAGGATGCCGAAATCATGGTCGAGGAATTCAGGGGCATGGCGACCGGAACACTCGATACCGACAAGGCATCCAATCATTTGGGCAAGCTGAAGATATTTGCCGGGGTCAAGGACCTGCCATCAAGGGTCAAGTGCGCGATCCTGCCGTGGCATACGCTGCATGCGGCGCTGCATTCCGATAACTCGGTCTCGACTGAAGGTGAAGCCGATCCGGTTCCCGGCACTGCCATAGGCGGACAATAACAATGCCCAAGATCGCTGACATAGAAGATACCCCGAACCCGAACGCGGTCAAGTTCGTGCTGAAGGACAGATTGACCTGGGGCACTGCTTGCTCTTTCGATAGCGCCGAGTCGGCCGCTGCCGATCCGCTTGCCGCCAAATTGTTCGCCATTCCCCATGTCGTGAATGTGTATTACATGGACAAATGGATCACCGTCACCCAGGACGGCGAAGCGGACTGGCCGAAACTGGTGCGCGAGATCGCGATGCCGATCAGGGAGGCGGAAGCCGCCCAGAAGCCGGCAGCGGAAGCCCTAGAAAATTTCGATGATGACGAGCCCAGGCTGGCTGCGATCCGCAAATTGCTGGACGAGCAGGTCAGGCCAGCGCTGGTGTCGGATGGCGGAGATCTGCAGATCGTCGGCCTGGATGGGAATGTGCTTTCCATCCGCTATTTCGGCGCATGCGGAAGTTGTCCGAGTTCGCTTGCCGGGACACTTTCGGCGATCGGCAATCTGGCACGTACCATAGAACCCGACATCGAAGTGGAAGTGGTATGAGCGGGTGGGTGGACGTGGCAAGAGTGGAAGAGATTTCCGCAGACGAGCCCGTGCATATTGAAATAGACGGCACCGGCATCGCAGTGTTCAAACTGGATCAGGATTTTTACGCGATCGAGGATGTCTGCACCCATGACGGCGGCAAGTTGACCGGCGGTTGTGTCGAAAATGACCAGGTCATCTGTCCACGCCACGGTGCCCGCTTTTCCATCAGGACCGGGGAAGCCTTGACCGCGCCTGCCTACGAGCCGACCTCGACATTCCCGGTCAGAGTCGAGAACGGCATGGTACAGGTCAGGGACGATAGATGGGATTAGACATGTCTAGCAGGTACTTGCGGAAATATTCCCATCAAGCGTGAGAATGATTTGTCATGAGTCTTGTCCCCTCTGTATAATCCACGCCTTCGGGGCGTAGCGCAGCCTGGTAGCGTACGTGCATGGGGTGCACGTGGTCGGAGGTTCGAATCCTCTCGCCCCGACCAGTTAAATCAGATAGTTACTTAATTGAAGCGCCTTTTAGTGGCGTTTTTGTGGCTATGTTG